>JBDSKH010000265.1:0-13971 GCA_039917005.1 Pseudolysinimonas sp. | reverse complement strand
GCACTGGCGAGCGAGCGTCCGCGATCGCGGGCCAGCCAGCTGATGCAGACCCGGCCGGGCGCCGGCAGGTGGCGCATCTCATCCATCGACCGGACCTCGACGAAGACCTGCCCGCGGGCCTTGGCGGGCAGCGTGGCCAGGACCGTCTCGGCGAGCGCCAGATCGTCGGCCTGCACGGCGAGCAGCACCATATCGCCGTCGGCGGGCCGCCAGGCGATCGAAGCGGGGAGCAGGTCGGAGAGAAGCATCGTCTCCAGTATAGGCATGCCTAACCTAACCAACGTCGGAAAGAATCAGCCGGAACCCGCTCATCGCCGACCGACCGAAGTCGCTACGATCCGGGCATGAGGCGAATCCCGCTGGCCGCGTCGGCCGCCGTCCTGACCGCGCTCCTCCTGGTACTCACCGCCTGCGGGCCGGGAACCCCGGAACCCACCAAGACGCCGAAGCCCAGCGCCTCCCCCACGGCCAGCGCGACGCCGACGCCGACGCCCGAACCGGCACCCGTCGCCGCCACCTGCGAGAACATCGTCTCGCCGGCCACCATCGCCGGGTTCGCCGCCGTCGGGATCCAGATCACACCGCCCGCCGACTTCCACGCGAAGCTGGCATCGGAGGGCAACGCTATGGCCGTGTTCTTCGACGTCGGCGGTGTCCTCTGCCAGACCGGGCAGGGATTCGGGGCGTACGAGATCTACGGCTACGGCATCCTCAGCGCTGCACAGTTCGCACCCGTGCGCAACCAGTTCGTCTCCGAGGGGTACATGGAGGTGGAAGGCGATAGCGGCGTCGGGTACGAGGTGCCGTCCGACATGGAGGGCCTGCCTCGGTATTGCTATTTCCGGGTCGACGAGTTCACCGTGTGCGGCAACGACGACGTCCGCGTCTCCGAGATCATGAGCACCCTCGGGCTGTCCTAGCGATCACCACTGCGGCGGGTGCCGGCGCTGCCAGCTGAGGCGCCGTTCCAGCTGCGCCCCCAGCGCCAGCAGCACGTGCTCGCCGCCCGGTCGACCGATGAGCTGCACGCCCATCGGCAGCCCCTCCGGCGTGACCGAGACGGGCAGCGTGATCGCGGGCAGCCCGCTCACGTTGACCATGCTGGTGAACGGTGTGAACTGAACCTGCTGCGCGAAGTTGGCCTCGGCATCCTCGGCGTCGTACCAGCCGACCGGCCGCGGCGTCATCGCGAGCGACGGCGTCAGCACCGCGTCGTAGGGAGCGAAGGTACCGATCAGGCGGCGCTCGAATCCGGTCAGCCAGCTGAGCGCCTCGTCGAGCTCGCGCGCACCGATCTCGCGTCCGCGGGCGACCAGCCACCTGGTCAGCGGCTCGAGCTTGTCGAGCTCGTCGTCCTCGACCGGGATGCCGGCGGCGCCCGCCTGCCACACGGTGCGGAATGCGGGCGCGTACCCCTCCTCGGGGTCGATCGAGAACTCCTCCAGGCCGTGACCCATCGCCGAGAGCTCGACCGCAGCCACCTCGAGCGCGGCTCGCGCCTCGGGAGCCATTTCGAGTTCGTACGCGGTCTCCCAGGGCGAGCTGGTCGTCACGCCCAGCTGGAATCGCCCTTCCCCCCGCACAGCCGCGTTGAGGAACGCTCCCCCGTCCCACGTGGGTGCGGCGGTGGCGTACTGGTACGGGGCTGCAGCGACGAGGGCGTCGAGCAGCAGCGCGGCATCGGACACCGTGCGGGCGAGCGGCCCCGGGACGACGAGACCCGCCAGGCTGGTGAACCCTGCGCCCACGGGGATGCGCCCCCGTGACGGCTTCAGCCCGACCAGGCCGGTGGAGGCTGCCGGGATGCGGATGGAGCCCCCGCCGTCCGACCCCGGCGCCAGCGGCAGCAGACCGGCCGCCACGGCCACCGCCGCGCCCCCGCTCGATCCGCCGGCGCCGCGCTCGAGATCGTAGGGCGTGCGTGCCGGGGCGTTCGCGACCGGCTCGGTGTAGCTCGGCAACCCGAACTCCGGCGTGTTGGTCTTGCCGAGGCTCACGGCTCCGGCCTCGTCGAGAGCGGCCGCCAGCTCGTCGGATTCCTCCGGCACGTTGTCGGCGAAGAGACGTGATCCGAAGGCCGTGCGCACTCCGGCACGGGCGACGAGGTCCTTGTCGGCGAGCGGGAGCCCCCAGAGGGTCGCCGCCTTCGGCATGCCGGCGACGACATCCGCCCGCTCCAGCGCGCGCTCGGCCGTGACCGTGACGAAGGCGCCCAGTTCGTCGTTCAGCCGCTCGATGCGCGCGAGGTAGTGCTCCGCCAGCTCGCGCGGCGTGATCTCGCCGCGGCGAAGCCAGTCCAGTTGCTCGAGCGCGCTGAGGTGATGCAGTTCGAACACGGGTCGAGCCTACGCGCGGGCTTCGAGACGCGGGCTTCGAGACGCGTCGCTCCGGGGCGCTCCTCAGCCGGCTTGACATCCGGAGCACAACCTGGTTGGTTAGTTACATCACTAATGAACCTACGAACCGGGCCCGGTCTCGCAGCTTCTTCCGTCAGAAAGGAGGCGCCCATGGACGAGGACCGTCCGATCTTCCAGCAGATCGCTGAGCAGATCGAGAACGACATCATCGCGGGGGTGCTCCCCGAGGAGACCCAGGTCCCCTCGACGAACGAGTTCGCCGCGTTCCACCGGATCAACCCGGCCACGGCCGGCAAAGGCGTCAACCTGCTCGTCGATACCGGGATCCTCTACAAGAAGAGAGGAATCGGCATGTTCGTCACGTCGGGCGCCCGCGCCCGCCTCATGGCACAGCGCTCCCAACAGTTCAGCGAAACCTACATCCGCCCGCTGCTCCTCGAAGCCGGAAAGCTCGGCATCACCACGGCGCAGCTCACGGCCATGATCCAGAAAGGCACGACCCGATGACCACCGTCGTCGAGGCCCACGGCCTCACCAAGCATTTCGGCAAGGTCCACGCCGTGGAGGACGCCACGTTCACCATCGAGGAGAACCGCATCTACGGCCTCCTCGGGCGCAACGGGGCGGGCAAGACCACGCTGATGTCCCTGCTGACCGGCCAGGAGTTCGCCACGTCCGGCCGGGTGGAGGTCTACGGCCACTCCCCCGTGGAGAACGCCGGCGTCCTGGAGCGCACCGCCTTCATCAAGGAGAGCCAGCGCTACCCCGACGACTTCCGTGTCAAGCACGTGCTGAAGAGCGCCCCCTGGTTCTTCGCCAACTGGGATGCGGGGTTCGCGGACCAGCTGGTCGAGGAGTTCCGGCTCCCCAGAGACCGCCGCATCAAGAAGCTGTCGCGCGGCCAGCTCTCCGCGGTCGGCGTCATCGTCGGTCTCGCGTCGCGCGCACCCCTGACGTTCTTCGACGAGCCCTACCTGGGGCTCGACGCCGTCGCGCGGCAGCTCTTCTACGACCGCCTGCTCGCCGACTACGCCGAGCACCCACGTACCGTCGTGCTCTCGACGCACCTGATCGACGAGGTGAGCAACCTGCTCGAACACGTCATCGTGATCGACGACGGGCGCATCATCATCGACAGCGACGCCGACGAACTGCGCGGCTCGGCCACCACCGTGGCCGGAACGTCTGCCTCGGTCGACGCGTTCACGAAGGACCGCGAGGTGCTGCACCGCGAGGGCATCGGCGGGCTCGCGTCCGCGACGCTCGCCGGGCTCGACGCGAGCGGGCGCCGTGCGGCCGCCGCCGCGGGACTGGAACTCACGCCCGTCTCGCTGCAGCAGCTCATCGTTCGCAGCACGACATCCGGAATCGAGGAGAAATGACCACCGAGACACTGACCGCCCGACGTCCGGGTGGCACCCCGATCTCGCGTATCACGCGGATCGTCAAGCTGAACCTGACCAACCCCTGGACCACGATCATCCTGCCCTGGCTCATCATCTTCGCGATCTTCGCGCTGAGCTACGGGATCTGGCTGATCATCCTGAGGAACGCCAGCAACGTGGAGGACGCCAGCGAGGGGATGCAATACAGCGGCGCCAGTTCATGGATCTTCGTGTACATGATGGTCATCGCCGTCCAGTCGATGAACCTCACCTTCCCGCTCGCACTCGGCTACGGCGTGACCCGGCGCGACTTCTACCTCGGGAGCGCCCTCACCTTCGCTCTGCTCTCCGCGATGTACGCGGTCGGGCTGACGATCCTGGCCTCGATCGAGGACGCGACGAACGGATGGGGGATCGGCGGGCGCATGTTCACCGCGATCTACTTCGGCGGCGCCGATGCGCAGTGGTGGGAGCGGCTGCTGACCTTCTTCTTCCTGCTGCTGGTGTTCTTCTTCGTGGGGGCATCCGTCGCGACGCTCTACGTGCGCTGGAAGGCGAACGGCCTGGTCGCGTTCTTCCTGGCGCTCGGGATCCTGCTGGTTGGCGGGGTCGCGTTGCTCAGCTACACCGAGAGCTGGGGGCTGGTGGGAGACTTCCTCGCCGCCAACCAGGCGCTCGGCACGGCGGCGTGGCTGCTGGTTCCGGCGGCGATGGCGGGAATCGCGGGATTCTTCGTCCTCCGGCGGGCGACGCCGCGTTCCTGAGAACCCCCTGACGGGGCCGGGTCATCCTTCGGGAGGACCCGGCCTTGTCGGCTCCGGATGATAGATTCTCGCCACTGGGAAAGAGGCACCCATGAACGTGAAACTGCTTTTCGCGCTGCCGATCGCGCTCGCGATGGGCGTCGTCCTGGCGGGCTGCACACCCGCACCGTCGGACGATCCCACCGACGAGCCGACCCCCACCTCCACGGCGACGACCGAGCCGACCGAGGCGGCGGCAGACCGCACCTTCACGATGCCGGCCGACTGCCTCGGGCTCCTGCCTCAGTCGCGCCAGGACTCGTTCGCCTCGCAGAATCTCGTGCTGCTGGGCGGCCCCGGCGGTCAGTTCGAGCAGTACTACGCCGACCCGACTCCCGAGGAGCTGGCGGGCGGCATCTCCTGCATCTGGGGTGACGAGGCGGTGCCGGAGAGCACGATCACGGTGTCCGTCGCTCCGCTGACCGCCTCGAATCACGCCGCCGTGGTCGACGCGCTCATCGCGCAGGGGCTCAACGAGGCGCCCCTCGAGGAGGGCATCAGCTATGCGCAGCTCGGCGACGAGAACAGCGCGCCCGCCATCCTCAACGTCATCCGCGATGACAGCTGGATCTCGGTGATCGAGGCCCTCGGAGGCGAGGCGTTCTTCGGCGAGGCCGTCGAGCTCGCCAACGAGGCTGCTCTCCAGGTGTACCGGTCCTGATGCCCCACGTGACCCTCCGTCCGGTGACGGACGCCGACTTCGACGCGCTGTTCGAACTCGAGTCGGATGCGACCGGCGCCGACATGATCGCCTTCCTGCCGCGCGATCCGGGTGACCGCGAGGCGTTCACCTCCCACTGGACGCGCATCACGACCGACGACGCCACGATGATCCGCATCATCGAGGCGGACGGCGAGTTCGCGGGGTACGCCGTCAGCTTCCTGACGGACGGCGAGCGGCAGGTCGGCTATTGGGTCGCCCGCGAGCTGTGGGGGCGCGGAATCGCGTCCGCGGCGCTGGACGCGCTCGTCGCCGAGATCGCCGAGCGCCCGCTGTGGGGCAGCACGGTCTCCGACAACCTAGGCTCACAACGTGTGCTGCAGCGCGCCGGGTTCATCTTCGATCGCAGCGAGCGCAGCCACGCCGCCCGCCGCGGCACCGAGGTCGACGAGCTGGTCTACCGCCTCGACTAGTCGCTAGGCGAGCTGGGCCCCGAGCTCGGCGAGCAGGGCCGCGAATGCCTTCGGGGCCTCGCGCACGACCTTGCGCCCGGTCAGCGCGCCGAGCACGTGCCAGCCAGGCACCACGTTGACGATCACGTGCCGCACGATGGCGGCGTCTGTCGCGTCCGGGTCGGGCTCAACCGCGTACTCGCCGCGGTACCAGTAGTCGCCCTGCACGACGATGCGCCGGGATGCCGGATCGGCTGCGTAGTGCGCCTCGCCCGCGGGATCGAGTCGGCGTGCGAGCAGCGCGAACACCTGCGCCGCGCTCGCCGGAACGACGCCCACGAACTCGCCCTCGACCGTCGCGCCCGCCGGCCGCTCGAAGGATGCGGGGCCGCTCACGCGGCGTCGCCGGGGTCCGATGCGCCCGGGTCCGCGGGGCCGAGCTCCTGGAACGCGGTGATCTGCATGCCACCGGGTGCCTCGAGCCGGGCGTTGAGCGAGCGCCACGGGGTCTCCGTCGGGGGCGCGACCGATTCGGCGCCGCCCGCCTGCCATTCCGCTGCGGCCGCCGCCGCATCCGGGACCTGGAAGGCGATGCGCACGGTGAGCGGGTAAGGGTGCGCGGCCGGCACGCCGACCTCGACCCTGTCGATGAAGCGCACCTGCTGCGAGTTCGCGAGCTCGAGCGTCGCGCTGGGGATCTCGAGGATGTGCACGCGGGCGCCGTCCTCTTCGGAATACGCCTCCCGCTCTGTGAGGCCCACGGCATCGCGATAGAAGGCGAGGGCGGCATCCAGGTCGTCGGTCTCGAGCACGAGGCGCAGTTGTGACACGGTCATGACCCGAGCCTAGGTCGGGCCCCGCTGCCTCGTGATGGCTACTTGAGGCTCTTCTGCATGAGCACGGTGCCGAGCCAGCGGCCGAACTTGAAGCCGACCCTGCCCATCCGGCCGATCTCCTTGAACCCGAATCGCTCGTGGATCGCGATCGACGCGTCGGCGCCCCGGTCCGCGATGACGGCGACGACCTCGCGCACCCCGGCCGCCTTCGCGCGGGCGAGCAGTTCCTTCATGAGCGCCGCGCCGAGGCCCTTGCCGGTGGAGGCCGGCCCGAGATAGATGGTGTTCTCGACGGTGAAGCGATAGGCGGCGCGCGACTTCCACGGCGCGACGTAGGCGTACCCGAGGACGACTCCGTTCGGGCTCTGCGCGACCAGCCACGGATAGCCGAGCTTCTGCACGTCGCGGAACTTCGCGCGCATGGCGGCCAGCGTCAGCGGGTCTTCGTCGAATGTGACCGTCGTGTTGGCGACGTAGTGGTTGTAGATCTCGCGCATGTCGGGGATGTCGCGTTCGGTCGCCTCCCGCAACTCGAACGCGAAGGCGGTCGGCACCGGAGCCGATGGGCGCAGGTGACGCGGCAGTTCGCGGCGCGGGTTGTACTCCTCTTCCAGCACGACGTCAGCCTAAACGCCAGTCGATGGGCTCCGCCTCGGCGGCGACGAGCAGCTCGTTGGCGCGGCTGAACGGGCGCGACCCGAAGAATCCGCCGGATGCCGAGAGCGGGCTGGGGTGCGCGGAGGCGATGACCGGGGTGTCGCCGAGCAATGGCCGCAGGGTCGCCGCGTCGCGCCCCCAGAGGATCGCGACGAGCGGCGTCCCGCGCGCGACGAGCGCCCGGATGGCCAGCTCGGTCACCACCTCCCAGCCCTTGCCGCGATGCGAGCCGGAGACGCCCGCCTGCACCGTGAGCACCCTGTTGAGCAGCAGGACCCCCTGGCGGCTCCACGGAGTCAGGTCGCCGTGCGCCGGGGCGGGGATGCCGAGGTCGTCGCTCAGCTCGGCGTAGATGTTCTGCAGGCTCCGCGGCACCGGCCTCACGCCGGGGTCGACGGCGAACGACAGCCCGATCGGATGGCCAGGCGTCGGATACGGATCCTGCCCGACGATGAGCACTCGCACGTCGGCCATCGGGGCGATGAAGGCCCGCAGCACGTTCTCCCCCGCCGGCAGGTAGCGGCGGCCCGCGGCGGTCTCGGCACGCAGGAAGTCACCCAGTTCGGCGATGCGCCCGGCGGCGGGCGCGAGCGCCTCGGCCCAGCCCGGATCGATGAGCTCGGCCAGCGGACGCGCGGCGGCGCTCACCGCAGCACCTCGCTCACGGCAGCACCTCGCTCGGGTAGGCCACCGGACCCTCCGCGCTCCAGGGGAACATGATCCAGCGGTCGGTGCGGCGCCAGACGTAGTCCGGCTCCTGCACGGTGCCCGGCTTCGCGTAGAGGCACACGGTGCGCACCTCGCCTCCGCCCGCTTCGAGCAGCTGCAGCACGAGGGCCAGGGTGCGACCCGAGTCGGCGACATCGTCGACGAGCAGGACGCTCTTGCCCTCGAGCGACTCCCGGTCGAGCGTCGGCGGGAGCACGATGGGCGCATCGAGGCGCTGCTCCACCCCCGTGTAGAACTCGACGTTGAGGCTGCCGAGCATCTTGATGTCGAGGGCGTAGCCGAGGGCCCCGGCCAGCGTGAGCCCGCCGCGGGCGATCGCGATGATGGCATCGGGGCGGAACTCGTCGGCCGCGATGCGTTCGGCCAGCTCGCGGGCGGCCGTCCCGAACAGCTCGTAGGTCAGGATCTCGCGTTCGTCGGCCACCCCTTCAGCGTATGGGAGCCCTGCCGCTACGATCCGACCATGACCGATCAGCGCTCGCTCGGCGCCATCACCTTCGGGCTCGTGGGCTTCCTCTTCCTCGTCGAGCTCACCTCGGGCATCCTGCAGGGCTACTACATCCCGCTGATCCACGAACTGGTGGTGCACCTCGGCATCGACGACGCCTCGTTCAACTGGTTCGAGGCGGCGCAGCTGCTGCTGTCGGCGATCGCCGTGCCGATCTTCGCGAAGCTCGGCGACATGTACGGCTACAAGCGGATGCTGCTGATCTCCACCGCGATCACCGCCGCCGCGAGCTGGTGGCTCGCGATCTCGGGAGATTTCACCTCGTTCCTGCTGGCCTGGGCGTTGCAGGGCGTCTACAGCGCCTGGCTCCCGCTCGAGGTCGCGCTGATCTTCGACCGTGGACGCCGCTCGGCGACCGGGGCATCGCAGACCCGCCGGGCAGCCGGCTACCTCGTCGTCGCCCTCGAGGCCGGCGCGATCATCGGTGCGCTCTCGGGCAGCCGGGTCTATGCGGCCACCGGCGACAACGTCATGGTCACGCTCTTCGGCCCCGCCATCGCCGTGACGCTGGTGTTCTTCGCCGTGCTGTTCGGCGTCCCGGAATCGCGGCTGTCGCCCGGCCGCAGACTCGATCTCGGCGGCGTCGTGCTGCTGTCGATCGGCCTGCTGCTCATCACATCCGGTCTCGCCTACCTGCGGCAACCCGGGGCGATGCCGGTCATCGTGGCAGCCCTGATCCTGGCCGGCGTTCTGGTGTTCATCCCGTTCGGCCGGCATGAACTGCGCCAGCCCGACCCGTTCATCGACCTGCGCGTTCTCCGCCGTCCCACGATGTGGCCGGTGATCGTGACCGCCGGACTCTTCGGCATCAGCGTGCTCGGGGCGCAGATCCCGCTCTCGACGTATGCCAGCACGCCGCGCGAACTCGGTTACGGGCTCGGGCTCGAGTCCGACGTGATCTCGTACCTGATCGGCGTCTACCTGGTGTCGATGATCATCGGCGCCCTGCTTTTCCCGATCCTGTCGCGGCGCGCGACCCCGCGCATCGCGCTCATCGTCGCGGCGTTCTTCGTGGCCGCCGGATACCTGCTGTTCATCCCGTTCCACCTCGAGGTGTGGCAGGTCGTCATGAACATGGTGATCGCCGGCGTCGGATCCGGCGCACTCGTCGCCGCGCTCCCTGCGGCCGCGGCCGCCGCCGCGCCCCAGGGTCAGACCGGCGTGGCGACGGGGCTCACGAACACCACGAAGACGATCGGCGGGTCCTTCGCGTCCGCCGTGTTCGGCGTGGTGCTCGCGACGGGCGCCGTCGCCGGCGTGGGAGCCGTGGCGAGCTACGCCGGCTACATCACGACGTGGGTGATCTGCGGGGTCACGGCGCTGGCATGCGCGATCCTGCTGTTCTTCGTGCCGAAGATGGCGTTCGCGGATGTCGAGGCCGAGTTGCCCCTGGCAGAGCCGGACAGCGAACCGGAGCCGGCGCCGCGCTAGCCCGCGCGCTCAATCCTTCGGCGTCAGCGGCTCGCGGATCACTTTGAAGGCGGCGGCCTGCGCCACCGGCCGCATCGTCACCAGATCGAGGTTGATGTGCCCGGGCAGCTCGATGGCGTGCACGATCGTCTCGGCGATGTCGTCGGCGACGAGCGGGTCGACGACTCCGGCGTAGACGGCATCGGCCTTCGCCTGGTCGCCGCGGAATCGCGTGATCGCGAAACCCTCGGTCTTGACCATGCCCGGCGCGACCTCGATGACCCGGATGGGCTCCCCCGCGAGTTCGAGCCTGAGTACCCGCATGAGCGCGTGCTCGGCGAACTTCGCCGCGTTGTACCCGCCGCCGTTCTCGTAGACCTCGTGCGCCGCGACGGACGTGATGCTCAGGATGTCGGCGTGACCAGGCGTCCCGTCGACGGTCTCGCGAGCGCCTTCGCGCAGCAGGGGCAGCATGGCCGAGATCATCCGCTTCGTGCCGAGCACGTTCACGTCGAACATCGCCTGCCAGTCGTCCGGATCGCTCAGCTCGACGGACGCCGCCCCGAGCGCGCCGCCGGCATTGTTGACGAGGGCGTGCACCGGTCCGTCGACCGCGACCTCGGCGTGGATCCGGTCGACGTCGTCCTGGACCGTCACGTCGCCACGATGGCGTGGATGCCGTGGTCGGCCTCGAGCGCCGCCAGCCGGTCGCCGCGGCGGGCGATGCCCACCACATCCCAGCCCCGCGCCCGGAACAGCCGCGCCGTCGCCTCGCCGATCCCCGAACTCGCACCCGTCACGACCACGCGCCTCGCCATGCGTCCAGTATTCCCTTCTAGGCTGGCTGGCGATGACCTCGCCGTATTCCGAATCCAGCGGGCGCGCGCCACGCTCCGGTGCGATCCCGACGGCGACGGCTTCGATCGAGACCGACGCCTCCGCCGATCGGAACGGCTCCGTCGATCAGCGCGGGCCGGCGCTCCGGCCCCGGGTCCGCATCCCGTTCTGGGACAACGCCCGCTTCGGCACGATCGTCCTCGTCGTCATCGGGCACGCGATCCAGCGGCAGACCAGTGACTCGAACAACGCGCTGAGCCTCTACCTGTTCATCTACGCCTTCCACATGCCGGCCTTCGCGATCATCAGCGGGTACTTCTCGAAGGCCACCCCGCCGGGGACGCGCGGCATGCGCAAGATCGTCACCGACATCCTGCTGCCGTACCTCATCATGCAGACCATCTGGACCGGTGTGCAGTGGTTCGTCGAGGGGCAGCAGAGCTTCAATCTGACCGAGCCGCACTGGACCCTGTGGTTTCTCCTGGCGCTCGCGATCTTCCGGGTGGCTCTGCCGTACCTCGCGATGCTGCGCTGGCCGCTGCTCTGGGCGACCCTCGCGTCGGTCGGGGTGGGCTACTTCTCGAACGTCGACTCGACGTTCTCGCTCTCCCGTGCCATCGGCATCCTCCCGTTCTTCCTGCTCGGCTGGTACCTGCGGCAGTGGAAGGTCGTCGACTGGTGGCGCCGGCTGGGCTGGCAGGTCTGGCTGGTGCGGGCGGGCGCTGCCGCCCTCTTCGCGACCTGGCTGACGGTCGTGCTGATGAACGTGCTGACGTTCCGGGAATTCGACCTCAAGGGCTGGTTCTTCTACGACGACTCGTACCAGCGGCTCGGCGAGCCGGTCTGGTGGGCGGGACTCCTGCGATTCGGGCTGATCCTGCTGGCGGTGCTGCTGAGCACGGCGTTCTACGCCCTCATCCCCCGCCGGCACACGCTCTTCTCGGTGTTCGGGCAGGCGACGATGTACGTCTACCTGCTGCACTCGTTCGTGCTCTACCCGATCCGCGAATCCGGCGTTTTGAAGGACGACCATTCGTCGGCGGTCTGGCTTCTCACCATGGTGTTCGCGTCGATCGCGATCGCCATCGCCCTGTCGAGCCCGCTCGTGCGCCGCATCTTCCGGCCGCTCATCGAACCCAAGCCCGACTGGCTGTTCGCCAAGCGCGACACCCGGGCGCACGCCGGCCGCAATCGCCGCAAGCGCGCCCGGCCGGACATCCGCCCTGCTCCCCGCGGGGAGTCGCGCGTCGACCCGACCGGCTCGCGCCGCGACTAGCACCTATTCGGAGAGCCCCTCGTACTCGCGCGAGACCCGCTTCGGAAGCACGAACACCAGCACGAAGGCGACCACCGCGAAGCAGGCGCTCACGAACAGAGCCAGCGTTGCTGAGTGCCCGAAGGCGTTCGCGATGTCGTCGGGCGCGGGCTGCCGGTCGTCCGGGAACATCAGGGCGCCGAAGAACACCGAGCCGATGACGGCGATGCCGATCGCGCTGCCGATCCGCTGCGCGGTGCCGATGACTCCGGATGCGGCCCCCGCCTCGGTGCGATCGACCGTCGCGACGATGAACTGGGCATTCGGGGCGATGAACAGCCCCGACCCGATGCCGGCGACCAGCAGCGGGCCGAGCAGCTCCCAGTTGGTGAGCTCGGGCGCCGGGATGACCACCAGGACCAGCCAGAGCGCGATGAGCCCGACCGACACCATGGCGGTGCCGATGACGAGCGCCGTGCGGCCGTACCGCGACGCGATGCGGTCGCTCTGTGACGCCCCGATGATCGACCCGAGCGCGAACGGGATCGAGACCAGGCCAGACTCGAGCGCGGTGTGCCCGAGACCGGCCTGCCAGAAGATCGAGATGGTGAAGAAGATGCTCGTGAATGCCGCGAAGTAGACGAGCGCCAGGGCCACGCCGCCGGTGAACGACGGATGCGAGAACAGGTGCGGCGGCACGAGCGGCGACTTGCCGCGCCGGGCGAGGTTTCGCTCCCAGAACGCGAAGAGCACGAGCAGCACGACGCCGCCGGCCATCGAGAGGTAGGTCCAGAGCGGCCAGCCCTCGTCCTGCCCCTGGATCAGCGGCACCAGGATGGCGACGAGCGAACCGGCCAACAGCAAAAGCCCGACGAGGTCCGCGCCGGTCGCGGCTTTGCCCTCGGCGCCTGCGGGCAGGAGGAGCAGGGCGGCGACCACGGCGATGACGCCGAACGGCAGGTTGACGAAGAAGATCGAGCGCCAGCCCTCGTCATTGCCGAGCCATTGGATGAGGAGGCCGCCGACCAGCGGACCGAGCGCGGTCGAGAAGCCGATCGTCGCCCCCATGATGGCGAAGGCCTTGCCGCGCACGCGGCCGGGGAACATCAGCTGGATGAGCGCGGTGACGGCCGGGAAGAAGATACCGCCGCCGAGTCCCTGCACGACGCGCGCGACGACCAGGGTTGTCGAGTCCTGCGCGAGGCCCGCCCACAGGCTGGCGCCCGTGAAGACGACCAGGCCCACGACGAAGACCCATTTGGGGCCGATCCGGTCGCCGATGCGGCCGGCCGGGATCAGCGCCAGCCCGTAGGCGAGCGCGTAGCCCGAGATGATCCAGGAGAGGGTGGCCTCGTCGGCCTTGAGGCTGTCGCGGATCACCGGAAGCGCGACGTTGACGATCGTGGTGTCGAGCAGCGCCATCGCGATACCGAGGATCAGGACGGCGAAGGCCAGCCAGGTGCGACGTGGGATGACGATGGCGGGCCGGTCGGCCGCCGTCTGGGGTGCGGTCATTGCGTGTCGTCCTTCCGGGACTTTTGGCGGGATCTCTCGTCCGAGATGATCTCCGGGAGTTTCTGCACGAGCTCCTCGTGCCATGCGATCTCGGCGGCGAGCCGCTCCGCTCGGTGCTTCATGACGTGGATCTCTCCGACGCTCAGGTACTGCAGAATGCCCCGCGTGTGCGCCTCCGACTCGGCGTGCATCGCCCGTAGGCGGGCCAGCCTCGCCTCGATCAGCGCGGGCAGGTCCCCGGCTTCCTCGAGGTCGAACCGGGCGATCGCGAGGTCGAACGGGTCCGGCTTGATGACGACGTCGCGCAGGCCGTTGTGGCGCAGCGCGTGCAACGCCTCGTGGCCCGCCTCGGTGATTCGCAACACCTGCCGCTCGGGATATGCGCCCTCGCGCTCGGTGCGGATCTCCTCGATCAGCCCCTCCGCGGTGAGCCGCTTCAGTGCCCCGTAGAGCGCACCGACCGAGATGTCGGTCCACATGTCGACGTGTTCCTTCTCGGCCAGCTGGCGCAGCTGGTGCCCGTGCATCTCGCCCTCGATGTCGAGGGCGCCGAGGATGAACAGGCG
>JBDSKH010000264.1:0-3975 GCA_039917005.1 Pseudolysinimonas sp. | reverse complement strand
AAGGCCGAGCTGCTGCGGGATCTGGCGAAGAACTGACCGCGGGACAGCCGGGATGGCTATCGTCGGAGCATGGCTGCTTCCGCTGATCGGCTGATCGAGACGATCCGGGCGTCCGTCATCGGAGGCGACGACCTCTTCGACGGCCCCTTCGGACCGCGTCCCGTCGTCTACGCCGACTACACCGCATCCGGACGCTCGCTCTCGTTCATCGAGGACTACATCCGGTCGGCGGTCCTCCCGCTCTACGCCAACACGCACACCGAGTCCTCTGGCACCGGGTTGCAGACCTCCCGCTACCGCGAGGAGGCGCGCGCCATCATCGCCGAGAGCACGGGAGCTACCGACGACCACGTCGTCCTGTTCTGCGGCAGCGGATCGACTTACGCGATCGACAAGCTCATCGGCGCCCTCGGCCTGCGGGTCCCGTCTAGCCTCGACGATCGCTGGCATGTCACGGATGTGATCCCGGCCGAGGAGCGCCCGGTGGTCTTCGTGGGACCGTTCGAGCACCACTCCAACGAGCTGACCTGGCGCGAGTCGATCGCCGACGTAGTCACCATCCGCGAATCCTCTGACGGCCACGTGGATCTCGACCACCTCACCGAAGAGCTCGTGCGCTACGCCGCCCGCCCCGTCAAGATCGGGTCGTTCTCGGCCGCATCCAACGTCACCGGGATCATCACCGACTCCGCGGCGGTGTCCGCGCTGCTGCACGAGCACGGCGCGCTCGCGTTCTGGGACTTCGCGGCCGCGGCGCCGTACGTCGAGATCGACATGGGTCCGGCCGATGCGCCGGCGAGCTACGACGCGGTCTTCATCTCGACCCACAAGCTGATCGGGGGTCCGGGCACGCCGGGCGTGCTGGTGGCCAAGAAGTCGCTCTTCACCAATCGCGTCCCCGTGGTCGTCGGCGGCGGCACGGTGTCGTACGTCAACAAGGTCGGGCACGACTACCACCCCGACATCGAGCACCGCGAGGAGGGCGGCACCCCCGCCATCGTCGAGTCGATCCGGGCCGGGTTGGTCTTCCAGCTCAAGTCGGCGGTCGGCGTCGACGAGATCCGACGGCGGGAAGAGCGATTCGTCACGACGGCGATCGACGCGTGGGATGCGACCCCGCACGTCGAGGTGCTCGGCAGCCACGATGCGGAGCGGCTCTCGATCGTCTCCTTCGTGATCCGGTACGAGAGTCCCGATTCCCCGCGCACGACCTACCTGCACCACAACTACGTGGTGGCCCTGCTGAACGACCTCTTCGGCATCCAGGCGCGCGGCGGATGCTCGTGCGCCGGCCCCTACGGGCACCGGCTGCTGGGGATCGACGACGAGCGCTCCCTCGCGATCGAACGCGAGGTCCTCAGCGGTGGGTGCGACGGCATCAAACCGGGCTGGGTGCGGGTGAACTTCAACTACTTCATCGATGACAAGACGTTCGACTACATCGTCGACGCCGTGCGCATCATCGCTGCAGAGGGCGCCGCCCTGTTGCCGAGCTACCGATTCGAGCCCGTGTCGGGGCTATGGCGGCATCGCGACGCCGAGCGCATCACCCCGCCGATGTCGTTGCGCGAGGTCGACTATTCCGGCGGCCGCATGGCCTACCCGGATCGGCGCCGCCAGCGCGTCGACAGCGATCTCAGCCAGTTCCTGGTGTCGGCGCGCGCCGAACTGGCCGCCGCGGGCGGGCGTCCGCGCGAGCAGATCGGGATGCCGGACACCACGGCCGACTTCGAGGAACTGCGCTGGTTCCCGTACCCGTCCGAGATCGCTATGTCGGTGGGCGGCGTCGCGATGAGCGAGCCGCGGGCGTGAGCCCGTCTGGCATCCTGCTGGTCGACAAGCCGGGTGGCATGACAAGCCACGACGTCGTCTCGCGGACGCGCAAGGCTCTGGGCACCCGCAAGGTCGGCCATGCCGGCACCCTGGATCCGATGGCCACCGGTCTCCTGCTGCTCGGCGTCGACAGCTCCACCCGGCTTCTCACCTATCTGGTCGGGCTCGGCAAGCGATATCGCGCCACCATCCGGCTGGGGGCCGCGACCGACACCGATGACGCCGAGGGGGGGCAGATCTCGACCGCCGACACGAGCGGCATCACCCGCGACCAGATCGACGCCGCCGTCGCACCGTTGACCGGCGACATCCAGCAGGTGCCCTCGACCTTCAGCGCCATCAAGGTCGGCGGCAGGCGATCGTACGACCGCGCGCGCGCCGGCGAAGACGTGGTCCTCGAACCGCGGTCCGTCACGGTCTCGCGGTTCGACGTGCTCGGTGAGACGCGCGTCGCGTCCTCGGCGCAGGGGGGCGAGTGCACCGACCTGGATGTCATGGTCGAGTGCTCGTCGGGCACCTACATCCGGGCACTTGCCCGCGATCTCGGTACCGCCCTGGGCGTCGGCGGGCATCTGACGGCGCTTCGCCGCGAGGCGATCGGCGGGTTCGAGGTGCAGGATGCCGTCCAGCTCGGCGCCATCGACGCGGGCGCCCTGCGCAGCCCGGCCGCGATCGCCGGGACGCTCTTCCCTACCGCGAGTCTGGATGCGTCGCAGGCCACCGACCTGACCCACGGCAAGCGGGTCCGGCTCGACATCGCGGATGCCCCCGTGGTCGCCGCCGTCACCGCGGACGGCCGCCTCGCCGGCCTGGTGGCCGTGACGGAGGGCAGCGCGCGCGTGCTCGTGAACTTCCCGGCCGACGAGGTGCTGGCATGATCGCCGGCTTCACGGTCGCACTGGTGGGCGTCGCGCTCCTGGCCGGTCTGTTCTGCGCGGCGCTCGGCCTCGCCGGTCGCAAGCCCTCGGACATCACTCTGGCCTCCCTCGCGCTCGTCGAGGTGCTGCTGGTCGCGCAGATCGTGATCGCGATCATCGCCCCCTCCGCGGGCAATCCGCCGACCGGCAATCTGCTGGAGTTCTGGGTCTACCTCGTCACGGCCGCGATCATCCCGCCGCTCGCGGTCTTCTGGGCTCTCGTCGAACGCACCCGGTGGAGCACGGTGGTGCTCGGGGTCGGAGCGCTCGCCGTCGCGGTGATGTCGTACCGCATGTACCAGATCTGGACCGTCCAGCTCGCCTGACCACCGCGCACTAATCTGGAATCGATGTCCACCGAGAGCCCGCCGACTCCGCCCCGCACGGGCACGGGCGCCGGACGCGTCCTCGTCGCGGTCTACGCGATCCTGGCGATCGCCGCCACCGGCCGGTCGGTCTTCCAGATCATCGACCGCTTCGGCGAGGCTCCGATCGCGTTCTCGCTCTCCGCCGTGGCCGCCGTCGTCTACGTCGTCGCGACCGTCGCCCTGGCCCTCGGATGGCGACGGGTGGCGCTCGCGACGATCTGCTTCGAACTCGCGGGCGTACTCCTGATCGGAACCATCAGCGTCCTCGCTCCTGCGCTACTCGGCCTCGATTCGCTCGATCCGTTCGGCCGCCAGGCGACCGTCTGGAGCGCCTTCGGGGCGGGCTACCTGCTCGTCCCGCTGGTCCTGCCCGTCCTGGGCCTGCTCTGGTTGCGCCGGCGCGGGCTGGTCCGGGCATGACCATGGAGTTCTACGACGGCATCGACGAGGTCCCTGACGGCTTCGGGCCCTCCGCCGTGACGGTCGGCAAGTTCGACGGCGTGCACCTCGGGCACCGCGGCGTGTTCGCCCAGCTCTGCGATCGCGCGGATTCCGCCGGCCTGGTTCCCACGGTCGTCACGTTCGACCGCAACCCGCTGAGCGTCCTCCGGCCCGACCAGGCGCCGCCGGCGCTCGTCAGCAGTGCGCAGAAGGCAGAGCTGCTCGCCGACGCCGGCATCGCTGTCACCGTGATGCTGCACTTCACGCCCGAGTTCGCCGCTCTCACGCCGGAGCAGTTCGTGCAACAGGTGCTCGTCGACGCCCTCGACGCCAAGATCGTCATGGCGGGGGCCGACTTCCGCTTCGGCGAGAAGAACTCGGGCGATCTCGATGCGCTGCGGGGATTCGGTGCCCGG
>JBDSKH010000263.1:0-10390 GCA_039917005.1 Pseudolysinimonas sp. | reverse complement strand
CGCAACGCTCGCCGCGGAGGTCGAAGCCACCCAGGCGGAGGCGATGGCGAAGGGTGCCATCTGGGAAGAGAAGCAAGCCAAAGCCGACGAGCAGGCCTTAATCACCGAGAAGCTCCAGACGCAGGCGGACGACGCGAAGGCCAAGGCCGACGAGTCGAAGCGGAAGGCGTCGGCGATGCTGGCCGAGCTCGGCAAGACCGGTGGTGGCGACCTGACGGCGAGCCTGCTCGCCAGCAGCCAGTCCGGCAACGCCGACGACCTGCTCTACCGCCTCGGCGCCATGAGCCAGTACACCGAGCGCTCCCAAGACGTCTACACACAGGCCGTTCAGGAGCAGAACAACGCCGAGGCACTCACCGAGCAGGCGAACATCGCCCACGACAAGCTCGAGGAGCTGAGCGCGGCCGCACTCGCAGCGTTCCAGGTGGCGCAGGCCGCCGCCATCGCTGCTCAGGAGAAGCTCGAAGAGCAGCAGGCCAACCAAGCCGTGCTCGAGGCACAGCTCGCGGTCCTCGTCGAGAAGCGCCAGGCCACCGAGAAGGACTACCTCGCAGGCGTCCGCGAGCGGTGGGGACCGAACGCCGGCGGCATCATCAGCGAGCAGGGCTGGGCCCGGCCATCGAGCGGCTACGTCTCCAGCGGATTCGGGATGCGGTATCACCCGATCTATCACGAGTGGATCATGCACAACGGCACCGATATCGCCGGCCAGGGTTGCGGCGCGACCATCTACGCCGCTCACGCCGGCACCGTCACCTATGCCGGACCCAACGGCACGCTCGGAAACTACGTCCAGATCGAGCACGGCGACGGCACCTCGAGCGGCTACGGACACATCATGCCTGGCGGGATCCACGTCTACGTCGGCCAGGGTGTCGACCCGGGCCAGCCGATTGCGCAGGTCGGCTCAACCGGTGCCTCGACCGGTTGCCACCTGCACTTCATGATCCGGGTAAACGGGCAGATCACGAACCCGGTTCCATTCATGAGCGCACGGGGGATCACCATTGCGTAGAAGACGAAGGGCTCGCACGGCCTACTGATGTCACTCCGCAGACGCCCGCGGGGGGCGGCGGCTGCACTCGTTGTTCCTGCCGCACTCCTGTTCGCGCTGGTCGCTCCGACCGGCGCCACCGGCACGCCCGCCGCGCCGTCCGTCCCGTCCGCGGTAACGGCGCCCATGCCGGACTACCCGAGCTGGCAGGACGTCCAGAACGCGAAACGCAATCAGGCGGCGACGGCGGCCGAGATCGACCGCATCGAAGGCATCCTGGTCGCGCTCGAGAACAAGGCCGCCGAACTGGGCAAGATCGCGCAGATCAAGGCGGAGGAGTACGCGGTCGCGCGCGACGCGCTGGCTGCTGCCACGCAGAAGGTCGAACGGCTGACCGAGAAGGTCGACGAGGCGAACGAGCGGGCCGAGGAGTCCGCCAAGCGTGCGGCCAGGCTCATCGCGCAGCTGGCGCGCACCGGCGGCGGAGACCTCACGCTGGGACTGATCATCGGATCCGCGGCAGACACCGACGAGCTGCTCGCCCGCCTGGGATCGATGAACCGGCTCACCGAGTCGTCGAGCGACATCCTGGCGCGCGCCCAGTTCGACCAGAACCTGGCCGAGTCGCTGAGTCAGGATGCAAAGGCGGCCGAGAAGGTGCGCAAGCGTCTCGCGACCGAGGCCGAGGATGCACTCGCGGTCGCGCAGGCCGCCTCCGACAAGGCGGCGGCCGAGGTCGCCGAGCAGAAGGCGCACGTCGACCAGATGTACGCGCAGCTCGCGAGCCTGAAGAACACGACCGCGTCGGTCGAGCAGGCGTATCAGGAGGGCCTCTCCGAGCAGCAGGAGAACCAGCAGAACAATCCGCCGCCCTCCGGTGGGGGCAATCCGCCTGGCGGCGTCGACCCGACGCCCGACCCGCCCGTCGGGTCGGCGGTGCAGCAGGCGATCAACTACGCGATGGCGCAGGTCGGCGAGCCGTACGCGTTCGGCGGCGCGGGCCCCGGCTCGTGGGACTGCTCGGGCCTCACGAAGATGAGCTACGCATCCGCCGGCGTCTACATCGGCACGCACTCGGCGAGCAATCAGTACTCGACGATGTCCGCGCAGGGGCGGCTCGTCAGCGTCAACGCGCTAGCCGCGGGCGACCTGCTGTACTACTCGAACGGCGGATCGACCAGCGGTTCGAAGTACCACACCGCGATCTACATCGGCGGCGGGCGGATGGTGGAGGCGCCGCGTCCGGGCGTCAACGTGCGCGTCGTCTCGGTGCGGTACGGGGACCTCGTCCCGTACGCGGGGCGCCCCACCGGGTAGCTGGCTGAGGAGCGCCGCCGACCTCGACCTGCGTCAGTGACCGGCCGGCGGCACGTACGCCTTGATGCCGGCCTGGATGATGCGCTCCGCTTCGGCCACGTCGCCCCAGCCCTCGGTCTTGACGAACTTGCCGGGCTCCAGGTCCTTGTAGTGCTCGAAGAAGTGCTCGATCTCCTTGCGCTGGAACTCGGGAACGTCCGTGATGTCCTGCACCCAGTCCCAGCGCGGGTCCTTCGCGGGCACGGCGATGACCTTGGCGTCGCCGCCGGCGTCGTCGGTCATGTTGAAGACGCCGACGGGGCGCACCTGGACGCCGATGCCCGGGAACAGCTCGTACTCGAGCAGCACCAGCACGTCGACCGGGTCGCCGTCGTCGCCGAGCGTGTCCTCGATGTACCCGTAGTTCGTCGGGTACCCCATGGCGGTGTACAGCACGCGGTCGAGGAAGACGCGTCCGGTCTCGTGATCGACCTCGTACTTGACGCGGCTGCCCTTCGGGATCTCGATGAGGGCGGGGTAGTCGGCCATGATGTTCCTTCTCGTTCGCGGTGCAGATGCGTCAGTAACGTTAGTGGATGCCCTCGCGACCCCGATTGACGCCGGCGGTCGCCGACGTGCGCCGGGCGGTGCGCGATGCGCTTCCGTCCGGGGGTCTCGTGCTGGTCGCCCTCAGCGGCGGGCCGGATTCGCTCGCGCTCGCCGCCGGGGTGGCATTCGAAGCGCCGAGAGCCGGGATGCGGGCGGGCGCTGTGGTCATCGACCACGGCCTGCAGCATGGCTCGGCGGCGACGGCGGAACGCGCGGCCGGCCAGGCGCGCGCCCTCGGGCTCGACCCGGTGCGCGTCGTGCGGGTGCAGGTCGCGGGTGACGGTGGACCGGAGGCCGCGGCCCGCGCGGCACGGTACGAGGCCCTGGATGCGGTGGCAGCCAAGCTGGGAGCGTCGGCCGTTCTGCTCGGCCACACCCTCGACGATCAGGCCGAGACCGTGCTGCTCGGACTGGCGCGCGGCAGCGGAGCTGCGAGCTTGCAGGGCATGGCGCCGGAGACCGGACTGTACCGGCGACCGCTGCTCGGCATCCGGCGTCAGACGACCGTGCAGGCTTGCGCCGACGCGGGACTCGAGCCATGGGACGACCCGCACAACGCCGATCCCGGCTACACCCGCGTGCGCGTCCGGCAGACCGTCATGCCGGTGCTGGAGAGCGAGCTCGGCCCTGGCGTCGCCGATGCCCTCGCCCGCACCGCAGAGCAGCTGCGCGAGGACTCCGACGCCCTCGACGCGTTCGCCGAGGAGGTCGCAGAGGATCTCGCCGAGCACGCCGAGGCCGGTGTCTCGCTGCCCGTCGCCGCGCTGGCGAGCAACCCTCCCGCGCTGCGCCAGCGCCTCATCCGGCTCGTCGTCCTGAGCGAGTTCGGCATCTCGCTGAGCCGCGCCCAGACCCTCGAGGTCGCCCGTCTCGTGACCGACTGGCACGGGCAGGCGGGCGTCGACCTACCCGGCGTTAGGGTGGTTCGACGAGAGGGTCGCCTGGAGTTCGGCTCTACCAGCGAGGAGAACTGATGGAGTCCGCAGACGTCGCCGCCGATCTGACCGAGGTGCTTCTCACCCAGGATCAGATCCAGACGCGCATCGCCGAGCTCAGCCGTCAGATCGAGGCCGATTACGCCGGGCGCGAGATCCTGCTGGTCGGGGTGCTCAAGGGCGCGGTCATGGTGATGTCGGATCTGGCGCGCGAGCTGCGCACCGCCGACGTGCAGATGGACTGGATGGCGGTCTCGTCGTACGGGCAGAGCACGAAGTCGAGCGGTGTGGTTCGCATCCTGAAGGACCTCGACACCGACCTCGTGGATCGTCACGTGCTGATCGTGGAGGACATCGTGGATTCGGGCCTCACCCTGTCCTGGCTGCGCGAGAACCTCGAGAGCCGCAACCCGGCGTCCGTCGAGATCTTCGCCCTCCTGCGCAAGCCGGAGGCCGCGCGCGTGCAGATCGACGCCAAGTACGTGGGATTCGAGATCCCGAACGAGTTCGTGGTCGGGTACGGGCTCGATTACGCCGAGCGCTACCGCAACCTGCGCTCGGTCGCGGTACTGGCGCCGCACGTCTACGCGTAGCGCCGCAGCAGCCCCGAACTGGGCTATCCGCCCGGGGCGAACACTCGGAACGTCGCAAGGAACCGCAAGGTAGCCTGGCAGTCACATTCCGTCGAGGGAGGGCGCGGGTTCGACCCGCACATCATGGATTTCAAGCGCATCTTCCGTGGGCCGATCATCTGGATCATCCTGGTTCTCATCCTGGGCGGCGTCGGATTCAACCTGCTGACGACCTCCAACTCCCGTGAGATCACGACGCAGGAGGGCCTCGCCCTCCTGGGCGGCGACACGGTCGAGAAGGTGCAGATCGTCGACGGCGAGCAGCGCGTCGACCTGACGCTCAGCTCGGGCTTCAAGGACTTCGGCACGAACGTGCAGTTCTACTACGTCGAGCAGCGCGCTCCCGAGGTGCTGACGGCCATCACGGCCAGCGACGCGAAGTTCGACGATGAGGTTCCTCAGGCGAACTGGCTCGCCGGCCTCCTCCCGATCTTCCTCACGCTCGGCGTGATCGGCCTGCTCTTCTGGTTCATGATGTCGAGCATGCAGGGCGGCGGAAACCGCGTCATGCAGTTCGGCAAGTCCAAGGCCAAGCTCGTCTCGAAGGAGAGCCCGAAGGTCACGTTCGACGACGTCGCCGGCGCCGACGAGGCCGTCGAGGAGCTCCACGAGATCAAGGACTTCCTGAAGGACCCGGCGCGCTTCCAGGCCGTCGGCGCCCGTATCCCGAAGGGCGTGCTGCTGTACGGCCCTCCCGGAACCGGCAAGACCCTGCTCGCGCGTGCGGTCGCCGGTGAGGCGGGCGTGCCGTTCTACTCGATCAGCGGGTCGGACTTCGTCGAGATGTTCGTGGGCGTCGGCGCCAGCCGCGTCCGCGACCTGTTCGAGCAGGCGAAGCAGAACGCGCCGGCCATCATCTTCGTCGACGAGATCGACGCCGTCGGGCGCCACCGCGGTGCCGGCCTCGGCGGCGGTCACGACGAGCGCGAGCAGACGCTCAACCAGCTGCTCGTCGAGATGGACGGATTCGACGTCAAGACCAACGTCATCCTGATCGCCGCGACCAACCGCCCCGACATCCTCGACCCCGCCCTGCTGCGACCGGGCCGGTTCGACCGTCAGATCGGCGTCGACGCCCCCGACCTCAAGGGTCGCGAGAAGATCCTGACCGTGCACTCCAAGGGCAAGCCGATGGCCAAGGGCGTCGACCTCGCGGTGCTGGCTCGCAAGACGCCCGGCTTCACGGGTGCCGACCTCGCCAACGTGCTCAACGAGGCCGCGCTGCTCACCGCGCGCAGCAACGCGCAGCTGATCGACAACCGCGCCCTGGATGAGGCCGTCGACCGCGTGATGGCGGGGCCGCAGCGCCGCACGCGCATCATGAACGACAAAGAGAAGCTCATCACCGCGTACCACGAGGGCGGCCACGCCCTGGCGGCGGCGTCGATGCGGCACACCGACCCGGTCACGAAGGTCACGATCCTTCCGCGCGGTCGTGCACTCGGCTACACGATGGTGCTGCCCCTCGAAGACAAGTACTCCATCACGCGCAACGAGCTGCTCGATCAGCTCGCCTACGCGATGGGCGGCCGCGTCGCGGAAGAGCTGGTGTTCCACGACCCGACGACCGGCGCATCAAACGACATCGAGAAGGCGACCGCGATCGCCCGCAAGATGGTGACCGAGTACGGCATGAGCGCCAACATCGGCGCGGTCAAGCTCGGCTCGTCCGGAGGCGAGGTCTTCCTCGGCCGCGACATGGGTCA
This sequence comes from Pseudolysinimonas sp., assembly GCA_039917005.1. Classification (GTDB taxonomy): domain Bacteria; phylum Actinomycetota; class Actinomycetes; order Actinomycetales; family Microbacteriaceae; genus JBDSKH01. Next base: position 4,218 of record JBDSKH010000263.1, on the reverse strand, counting down.
CCAGCGCGACTACTCGGAGGAGATCGCCGAGAAGGTCGACAACGAGGTGCGGCTGCTCATCGAGCAGGCGCACGACGAGGCCTGGACGGTTCTGAACAAGAACCGCGACATCCTGGACACGCTCGCGAAAGAGCTCATGGAGAAGGAGACGCTCGACCACCTGCAGCTGGCCGACCTCTTCGTCAAGGCGAAGAAGCTCGACGAGCGTCCGCAGTGGCTGTCGAGCGACAAGCGCCCGCTGAGCAAGGTGCCTCCGATCAAGATCGCCGCGAAGGCCCCGGTCGATCCGGGCATCGTCGATGGCGCTGTCGATTCGGAGTCGCCGCGCCAGAAGCGTGCACCGCGTCCGCGCAAGAACCCCGGCATCGCGACAGCCTGACGTCGGGGACGGAAACGCAGTGGCGATCGACTCCCCCCGGATCGAGGCGGCCGTCGTCGAGCTGCTCGCGGCGATCGGTGAGGACCCGACGCGTCCCGGACTCCAGTCGACCCCACGCCGGGTCGCCGAGGCCTACGCCGAGTTCTTCGCCGGTCTCGATCTGGACCCGCTCGATCATCTGAGCGACGCGACCGACGTGGGCGCCGGTGCGGGCGAGCTCGGCGAGCTCGTGCTGCTGCGCGACCTCGACTTCCGGTCGGTGTGCGAGCACCACCTGCTGCCGTTCATCGGCGTCGCCCATGTGGCCTACGCTCCGGGCACGCGCATCGTCGGGCTCGGGCACCTGCCGCGCGTCGTCGAGACCCTCAGCGCGCGACCGCAGCTGCAGGAGCGCCTCGGTGAGCAGATCGCCGATGCCCTCGAGACCGGCCTGACCCCCCGCGGCGTGCTCGTCATGCTCGATGCCCGCCACAGTTGCGTCACCGCGCGCGGCACGCGGCAGGTCGACAGCAGTACGGTCACGATCGCGAGCCGGGGCACCCTCAGCGAGCCCGTCGCACAGGCCGCGGTTCTCGCCACCATCGCCGCAGGGGCGGGCGGGTGAGCACCCTCATCATGGGCGTGCTCAACATCACGCCCGACTCCTTCAGCGACGGCGGACGCTGGCTGAACCTGGACGACGCGATCGCCCACGGGGCCGAGATGGCCGAGGCGGGCGCCGGGATCATCGACGTCGGCGGCGAGTCGACGCGCCCCGGCGCAGTGGCGGTCGCGGCGGGCGACGAACGCAAGCGCGTCATGCCCGTGGTCCGCGAACTGGTCGCGCGTGGCATCACGGTCAGCATCGACACCATGCACGCGTCGACTGCTCTCGCGGCCGTCGACGCGGGCGCCGAGATCATCAACGACGTCTCCGGCGGCCTCGCCGACGAGGGGATGGCTCGCGTCGTCGCCGAGACCGGCGTGCACTTCGTCGCGATGCACTGGCGCGGAGGCGCCGGCGTGCAGGCCGGGTACCGGGATGTGGTGAGCGACGTCCGCGCGGAGCTCAAGTCGCGCGTCGCCGAGCTCGTCGTCGCGGGGGTGCGACCCGACCGCATCGTCCTCGACCCCGGCCTCGGGTTCGCCAAGGACGCCGGGCACAACTGGCAGCTGCTCGCGCGACTCGACGAGCTCGCCTCGCTCGGCCACGGCATCCTGATCGGCGCCTCGCGCAAGCGCTTCCTCAGTGCGCTGCTGCCCGAGGGCGCGCCCATCGAGGACCGCGACCCCCCGACCGCCGTCATCAGCGCCCTCGCGGCGCGCGCCGGCGCCTGGGCCGTCCGGGTGCACGATGTGCCGTCGACCCGTCTCGCTCTGGATGTCTGGGACCACTGGCAGGATGGTGCGACCACATGACGACCACCGACAGCCCCACCCCCGACCGCATCGTCCTCACCGGGCTGCGCGCCACGGGGTACCACGGGGTGCACGAGCACGAGCGCCTGAACGGGCAGGTGTTCGTCATCGACGTGACCGTGCACCTCTCGCTGAGCGAAGCCGCGGCCAGCGACGACCTCGACGACACGGTGAACTACGGCGAACTCGCCGACGGGGTCGTGACGGCGGTCGAGTCGGATCCCGTGGACCTGATCGAGACGGTCGCCGAGCGGGTCGCGAATGTCGCCCTCGCCTTCCCGCGGGTCGACGCCGTGGACGTGACCGTGCACAAGCCGGACGCGCCGATCATGGTCCCCTTCGACGACGTCGCGGTGTCCATCACGAGGAGCCGCGGCTGATGCAGGCGCCCCACCCCGCCGTCGTCGCCTTCGGATCGAATCTCGGAGATCGCGCCGCCATCCTCCACTCGGCCGCCGCCGAGCTGGCCGATGCCGACGGTGTCGAGCTCACCGCCATGTCTGGCCTGCACGAGAGCATCGCGCTCAAGCCCGGCGGAGCGGATCGGTCGGCGCCCGCGTACCTCAACGCGGTCGCGCTCGTCGACACGACGCTGTCGCCCGACGACCTGCTCGCCCTGCTGCACCGCATCGAGGCCGGCCACGGACGCGAGCGGGTCGAGGTGTGGGCCGACCGCACGCTCGATCTCGACCTCATCGATTTCGCGGGGCTCACCCGCGGAAGCGGCGGGGACGGGCGCGGCGAGCTGACGCTGCCGCATCCGCGCGCCCGCGAACGCGACTTCGTGCTGCGGCCGTGGCTCGAGGTCGATCCGGATGCCGTGCTGTCCGGCTCCGGACGGGTCGCCGATCTGGTGGTGGCCCTCGATGCGGCCGGCCACGCGGAGGTCACCCCGTGACGCGCTCGACACCCGGCCCCCTCATCGTGATCGGGGTCGTCGGCACCGTGATCGGCATCCTGGTGCAGGCCGGCCTGGCGGCCATGAACATGCCCAAGCTGCGTCCGGAGTTCAGCCTGGCGATCACTCTCGTGCTGATCGGTGCCGCCGCAGTCGCGCTCGCCGTGCCGGTGCGACGTGCGACGCGCGGCAATCCGGTGTACCGCGTCGACCCGTTCTATGCGACGCGAGTGGTCGCGATCGCGAAGGCCGCGGCGCTCAGCGGCGCGCTGATCGGCGGAGTCGGCCTCGGATTCGTCATCGAGCTGGCCATCCGGTCCGGAGCTCCGGGCGCCGACGCGTATCTGCGGGTGTTCTCGGTGCTGGCCGGCGGGATCGGGCTCATGATCGGCGGCCTGGTGGCCGAGCTGCTCTGCATCGCGCCGCCTCCCGACGACGACGATCCCGACGCGGGCCCGCCCGCCGCGGCCGCCGGGTAGCGTTGATCCCGTGAGCGACGACGCAGCACCGACGAGCGAGACGCAGACCGAGACGCAGACCTCCAGCCCGCGGCTCGACCCCGTGCCGGGCGAGTGGAAGCGGGTCTCGCCGAAATACGTCGTCGTCGACCTGATCGGAACCCTCATCACCGGCGCGATCATGACCGTCGCGAGCGGACTCCCCTGGTTCTTCACCCAGCTGCCGGTGCTTCTGGTGCTTCCCGCGCTCTTCGCCGTCATGGCCATCGTGCTCGCCGCGTTCACCCCGCGACGCGTGCGCGCCATCGGGTACCGCTTCCGTGATGACGACCTGCTGTTCCGCCGGGGCATCATGTCCCAGCGATTCGTCTCGGTGCCCTACGGCCGGATGCAGCTGGTCGACATCAACCGCGGACCTCTCGCCCGCGCGGTGGGACTCTCGGAGCTCAAGCTCGTGACCGCGGCGGCCGCCAGCAACGTGACGATCCCCGGCCTGCCCGAGCAGGACGCCGAGGACCTGCGCGACCGACTCGTCGCCCTCGCCGAGAGCCGCCGGGCCGGACTGTGAACGAGAACCTCGCCGACGGCGAGTGGCATCGCCTGCATCCCGCGACACCGCTGCTGCGCGGCGGGCTCGCCTTCATCGCCATCCTCGGCATCGTCATCGCCAACCTGCGCGAGCGGCTCATCGAGCTGCTGTTCGGCGGCGGCGGGTACCAGGGCGACCCGATCGACGAGATCGTCGACCGCGGCCTGATCCCGATCACGCTCGCCGTCATCGCGGTCGCGCTGCTGCTCTTCATCGGCGGGTTCTACCTGTCCTGGCGCATGCACACCTTCCGCATCACCGACGAGCAGGTCGAGGTTCGCAGCGGCATCCTGTTCCGCACCAATCGCAAGGGCCGCCTCGACCGCATCCAGGGCATCAACATCGTGCGCCCATTCTTCGCCCGGCTCTTCGGCGCCGCGCGGCTCGAGATCAACGTCGCCGGCAGCGACGGCAACGTGCAGCTCGCCTACCTGGCAGGCGTGCGTGCCGACGAACTGCGGCGCGACATCCTGCTGCTCGCGTCTGGCACGCAGCA
>JBDSKH010000262.1:0-8439 GCA_039917005.1 Pseudolysinimonas sp. | reverse complement strand
ATCCTGCTCGCGCAGAGCGTCGGCGGGAGCCAGGCCGACCGTGACGACGTTCGCGCCGCAGGGTTTCCGCTTCGACTCGCAGGCGCTCGGATTCACCGTGCTGACTCTCATCCTGTCGCTGCAGGCCTCGTACGCCGCACCCCTCATCCTGCTCGCGCAGAACCGGCAGGACGACCGCGACCGCGTGCAGATCGAGCAGGACCGGCAGCGTGCCGAGCGCAACCTGGCCGACACCGAGTACCTGGCCCGCGAGGTCGTGGCGCTGCGGCTGGCGATGCGCGATATGGCGACCAAGGACTTCATCCGCGCCGAGCTGCGCGCGCTGCTCGAGGAACTGGACTCCGCGAAGGACGAGGAGCCCGGGGAGCAGTCGTGACGACGCCTGAGGCCGATCGCGGCACGGCAGCGGCCGACGCCGTGCGTGAGGCGCTGTCGCACGTGCAGGACCCCGAGATCCGCCGCCCCATCACCGAGCTCGACATGGTGCGCGACGTCACGGTGGATGCCGGCGCCGCGCGTGTGGAGCTGCGCCTCACGATCGTCGGGTGCCCGGCCGCCGACACGATCGAGCGCGACGTTCGCGCCGCCGTCCTCGGAGTCGAGGGCGTCGAGTCGCTCGACCTCGACCTCGGCGTCATGACGGTGGCCGAGCGGGAGGCGCTCACGACACGCCTGCGCGGAACGAAGACCGCGCAGTTCGGGCCGGGATCGCTCACCAAGGTGTACGCGATCACAAGCGGCAAGGGCGGGGTCGGTAAGTCGACGATCACGGCCAATCTCGCGGTGGCGCTGGCGGCGCGCGGATTGCGGGTCGGGCTCGTCGACGCCGACGTCTTCGGATTCTCGATCCCCGGCATCCTGGGTCTCGGCCAGCCGGGTGCGGCGAGCATGAAGCCCACGCAGGTGGGCGACATGATCCTGCCGCCGGTCGCGCACGGCGTGAAGGTCATCTCGATCGGGATGTTCGTCGAGGGTTCGACCGCCGTTTCCTGGAGGGGACCCCTCCTGCACCGCACGATGCAGCAATTCTTGACCGATGTGTATTTCGGCGACCTGGATGTGCTGCTGCTCGACCTGCCTCCCGGCACGGGCGACGTCGCCATCTCGCTGGGCCAGCTGCTGCCGCAGGCCGAGGTGCTCGTCGTGACGACGCCGCAGCCGGCGGCGGCCGAGGTGGCCGAACGCAGCGGACTCGTCGCCCGCCAGACCGGGCAGACCGTCATCGGCGTGATCGAGAACATGGCCGGACTCACCCAGCCCGACGGCTCGGTGCTCGAGCTGTTCGGATCCGGCGGTGGGGCCGACCTTGCCGCCAGGCTCTCGACGCCCGAGCTGTCCGTTCCCGTGCTCGCGACCATCCCGTTGAGCGTCGCGCTCCGGGAGGGGGGCGACGCCGGCGAACCCGTCGTGCTCTCGCAGCCCGGTGACCCGGCCGCGATGGCCATCCTCCGACTCGCCGAAGCGCTCGCGGGCAGGTCACGGGGGTTGTCGGGGCGACAATTGCCTGTGAAGGTCAACGGCTGACCTGAGTGACCGACATGCAGGCGAGGTGACGGGATGCGGGGGCAGGCGATGAGTACGCGGCAGGATCCCGAGGAGGCGGCCTTCGACGACCGCTACCGGGATGCCGCCCGCCTCATCGCCGAGGGCAGGCTCGCTCGCGCGACGCTCCTCACCCGTGAGACGAGCGACCGGCGTTACCGGGGTGTGCAGCTCGTGATCGGCGTCTTCGAGATCGAGGACGGGGACGACGAGCCCCGAACGGTCGTCTACGAGCACATCTTCGGTCCCGCGCTGGCTCGTCGCTGGCGTCCGGGCCGCGAGGTCGACGTCTGGATCGATCCGCACGACAGCGACAACGTGTACATCGGGCGCTAGGGCTCTGGCACGCACGAAAAAGGCCCGTCCGGTCTGGTGACCGGAACGAGCCTGGTTTCGTGGTGTGAAGCGGGCGCTGAGCGGGTGGCTCCGTCAGTGCTTGCGCGGGATGCGACGGTAACCGTCGCGGCCGGTCACGAGGACCGTGGAGACGAGTGCGACCGCGGAGATCGCGACGACCGGGATGAATTCGAACATGGGCCTATTACAGACCCGTCAACCATTTAGCACAAGCAAAAGAAACTGCATCCCGGATGTAGCATGGCTTCATGGATGTGCGCCGACTCGGACTGCTGCGGGAGCTCGCCGATCGCGGCACCGTCACGGCCGTCGCTCAGGCGCTGCACCTCACGCCGTCGGCCGTGTCGCAGCAGCTCAAGGCGCTCGAGAAGGAGGCCGGCGTCCCGCTCACCGAGCGATCCGGACGCGGCCTGGTGCTCACCGCGCCCGGTCGGGTGCTGGCCGAGACGGCGAAGGATCTGGCCGTCGCGATCCAGCAGGCCGAGTCGGTGTGGGCCGACTTCGTCGAACAGCCCAAGGGCGAAGTGACCGTCACGGTCTTTCCGTCCGTCGGTCAGATGCTGATACCCGGCACGCTTCATCGCGTCGCCGGTGTCGCCGGGCTTCGCGTGATCTGCAGTGACCAGGATCCCCTCCTCCCCGACTTCCTCGACCTCACGCTGGATCACGACATCGTCGTCGCCGACGCCCCGGGCGTGCTGCCCGGCTGGCGGGAGCGCAGCCTGGTCATCACCGAGCTGCTGCGGGAGCCCCTGGACATCGTGCTGCCCGAGGGCCACCCTCTTGCCGCACGCACCGAGCTGACGCCCGCCGACGTGATCGGCGAGCGCTGGATCGGCGTACCGGTCGGGCATCCGTTCGACCGCATCCTGCAGCGCATCGAGGCCATCACCGGCCAGCAGGCGGATGTCGCGCAGCGGTTCATCGACAACGGGATCGTCGAGGCGATGGTCGCCGGCGGTCACGGCATCGCCATCCTGCCGCGCTACACGACGCGCGATCACGAGAACGGGCTGGTCACCCGGCCGCTCGCCGGCGTGCGGTCCGAGCGCCTCATCTGGGCCATCCAGCGACCGGAGGTGGCCGTGCGGCCGTCGGTGCGTCTCGTCATCGAGGCGCTGCGCGACGAGGCGGAGCAGTTCACGGCCCAGCACGCGTGATCAGCGCTCGGAGAGTGCGCGCAACTCCTCCCGCAGCCGCTCGGGTGATTCCACGGCGGCGAAGAGGTCGCGGTCGACGCCTCGCGCGATCGCCGTCGCACCATCGACGAGCTGGCGGCCGGCCGGCGTCACCACCAGTCGCTTGCGGCGAGCGTCGGCGGGGTCGGCCGTGCGCGCCACGAGGCCGCGCTTCTCCAGGCCCGCGAGCACCTTGCTCAGCATCATGCGGTCGACTCCGGAGAAGTCGGCGATCTGCTGCTGGGTGGGCTCGCCGGTGCGGCCGAGGAAGCTGACCGTGGCAAGCGCGTCGAACTGGGTCGGAGTCAAGCCGAGTGGCCGCAACCGCACCCCGAGCTCACGACGCCAGGCGAGGGCTGCGATGTGCAGCCGGTAGCCCGGACTCGCCAGAGGCCCGCGGAGCGGTTGGGTCACGCCGCTGTCCGTCGCGCTGCCTCCGCCTCGAGCGCGGCGAACGTTCCCGGCGTGTCACGACGGATGCCGCGGGCGAAGATCGCGCGGAAGGCCAGTTGCATCGGGCCGAAGACCTCGTAGCGCTTCACCAGGTGCACGGTGCCATCGCCACCGTCGGTGAGCAGGTGATCGATCACGAGCTTTCCGCCGGGCAGGGGCGCTTCGTTGGTCCACCGTGACTGCGGCTCGACCCGGAGGATCGTGAAGGGTGACCCCGGCCGCGGTCCGACCTGCTTCGACCACCCGTTCGTCCCGGCCGCGAACGGGCCGTCGACGCGCATCGCCTGCTCACGCGGGTCCCACTCGGGGTACCGCACCATGTCAGTCCAGGCGGTCCAGACGGAATCGAGCGTTCCGGTGATCGTCGCCTCGCAGTCGATCGCGTACATGGGGCTCCTTCTGATCATCTTTTGTTGTCGCGACGACAGACTATCCGTAGTCGCGACAACAGTCAAGCTGGCCGCCCCGGGGGAGACGCGCTGCCCCGGGTTCTGACTAGGCGGGCTCGACGAGCCGGGCCAGCAGCTCGATCAGCAGGCGCTCCGCGATCGGCGGCGGCAGCACCTCGATGATGGCCAGGAGGGGCGCGAGCTGCGCCGGCAGCGCACCGCCTTCTCGCCCGACGCCGAAGCCCTGAAGCAGCGCCCACGCGGTCGCGGAATCGAGCTCGGCATCCAGCACTCCGCCGCCGATCAGCGCATCCAGCGGAGGCAGAGTGCCGATCGACTGCATCGCACCGAGCAGGGACGCCGGGTCGACATGCGGCACTCCGCGCACGGCGGTCGCGGCTTCGACGAGGGCCGGGACGAGCTCCGCGAGCACGCTCTCGGTGACGGGCGTGATCGTGAGATGCGTCGTCGGCGGCAGGACCGAGCCGTCGCCCTGCGTCACCGACGGCTGCAGCTGCAGCACCCAGCCGGACGCGCGCGCGGCGTCGGCCCAGTGGTGCGGATCGACGCGCTCGGACTCGGGAACGGACGTGTCGGTCGCGACCGCGATCAGCGGCCCGACGGGCTCACCCACGACCCGCAGGCCCCGGATGCCGTCGACGGCCGTCCGCAACGCCTGCGTCGAGCGCAGGCACGACTCTGCGAGCTCGGCGAATCCCTCGGTGCCGAGCGCCTCGGTGATCGCCCATGCCGCCGCGAGCGGCCCGGCCGACTTCGAGCCCAGGATCGTCGGGTTCACCACCGGATACCCCGGCCAGCGCGTCGTCGCGAAGTACTGCAGGCGCTGCCGGTCACGGCCGCGCTGAAGCAGCACCGAGACGCCCTTCGGTGCGTAACCGAACTTGTGCAGGTCGGCACTCAGGCTGGTGACGCCCGGGACCGCGAAGTCCCAGGCGGGAAGGCCGGGCCAGAACGGCAGCACCAGGCCGCCGATGCACGCATCGACGTGCAGAGGGATCCCGCGCTCCAGGCAGAACGGCGCGACCTCGTCGACGGGATCGAGCGCCGCGAACGGATACGACGGCGCCGACACGACGACCAGAGCGACGTCGTCGGCGAGGCGGTCGTCGATCGCCGCCGCGCTGACGGCCCCGTCGTACTCGACCGGCACCAGATCGATGGCGAGACCGAAGTAGTGCGCGGCCTTCTGGAAGGCTGCGTGGACCGTGGACGGGGCGACGATCCGCGGTCGCGCCTCACCCGGCTCCAGGCCGCGGACGGTGAGCCAGACGTCCCGCGCGGTCTTGACGGCCAGGAGGCAGCTCTCCGTGCCGCCCGTCGTGATGGTGCCCACCACATCCTGGGCCTGGTCGTCGGCGGCCTGGTCGTCGGCGGCCCGACCGTCGGCGGCTCGACCGCCGGCAGGGTCGCCGTGCACCAGTCCGCGCACGAACCCGATCAGCTCGCGCTCGAGAGTCGCTACCGAACTGAACGTCGTGGGATCGAGGCCGTTCACGGGCTGCACGGCCCGCACCGCCCGTGCGGCGAGCTCGTCGAGCTCCGCCAGCCCGGAGTCGTACACATAGCTGAGCACGTGACCGCCGTGCGTGGGCGCGTCGGCGGCCCGCAGCTCATCGAGGCGCGCGAGGATCTCGTCCGCAGTCTTCCGGAAGGGCGCGCTCACGCGGCGGGCTCCGCCACTGCGCCCGCGGCGGCGAGCGCTGCATCCGGATCGATGTCGTCCTTACGCAGCGGATAGCGCGCGAGGGTGATGAGACTGAGGGCGATGACGACCGCCGGCACGACGCTGAAGCTCAGCACGATTCCCGCGATCGCGGCAGACGACTGCGTCACGTCCTGCCCGGCGACCGACTCGACGTACCCGCTGATCGCCAGGACGATCGTCAGCACGGTCGTGCCGAACGCCATGCCTGCGGTCTCCCCCGCCGTCCAGACACCGCCGAACGTACCGGCCCGCCCGGCGCCGTTGCGCTCCGCGTCGTGTGAGATCACATCCGGCAGCATCGCCATCGGCAGCGACTGCATCCCCGCGTAGGCGGCACCGGCGAGCGCCACCGGGCCGTAAAGCCACGGGCCGGGGGCCCAGAGCTGACCGACGAGCGAGAGCGCGGCGAGGCCGAAAAGGATCGACGCCATGGCGAACGCGCGCTCCTTGCCGGTCCGGCGCGAGATGACGCCCCAGAGAGGCGCGCAGACCAGGGCCGGTGCGATGAGCGCGACGAAGAGGAAGGTCAGGGCGCTCTTGTCGAGCAGCACGTACTTGGCGATGTACTGGGCGCCGGCGAGCATGATGCCGGTCGCGAGCCCCTGCAGCACGAAGGTCGCGAGCAACGCGCGGAACGGCTGGCTGCGCCGCAGGGCCTCGATACCTCGCCGGTAGTTGTCCGCGATCGGGCTGCGGGTGACCTCGATGCCCGGCACGTTCTTCGGCGCGCTGAAGACCGCGACCAGCATCCCGGCGCCGAGCAGAACGCCCGCGACCACCGCCATGAGCAGGTAGCCGAGGTGCTCGTCGTCGCCGCCGAGCGAGCGCAGCTCCGGACCGCCGGCACCGAACAGCAGGATGGCGAAGGTCAGCACGACCACCCGTGCAGAGAGCAGGCGCGTCCGGGCGTCGTAGCCGTCGACGAGCTCGGCAGGAAGCGCGATGTACGGCACCTGGAACAGGCTGAACGCCGTCGCCGCGAGCACGAAGGCGATGAGCACCCACACGCCGGACACGACCGGGCCGAGGCCCGCCGGCACCGCGAAGGTCAGCGCGAAGAAGACGGGCAGCAGGAGGGCGCCGAGCAGCATGTAGCGGCGGCGCGAGCCGGTGACGGCGAGACTGTGATCACTTCGCGCACCGATCACCGGGTCGATGATGACGTCCCACACCTTGGCGGCGGTGACGAGTACGCCGGCCCAGAGGGCGGCGACGCCGAGGGTGTCCGTGAGGAAGAACACCAGCACCAGGCCGGGCAGGGTGGCGAACCCGCCGGTCCCGATCGAGCCTGCCGCGTAGCGGACGAGGGTGGACGTGGAGAGACCACGGGACGGCATCGTCATGGTTCGCAGTGTATCGGCGCGGGTGCGGAACTAGACTCGCGCCATGTCCGGTTCAACGATCGAACGGGCGGCCGCGGCCGACCTCGTTCGCGACCTCACGGCAACCTCCGGCGACACCGTCACGGTCATCGCCCCCTTCACCGGGAAGCCTCTGCACGACCTGCCGATCAGCACTGTCGACGACGTCGCCGATGCCACCGCTGCCGCCCGTGTTGCCCAGGCCGCCTGGTGGGCCGCGGGGGACGCGCACCGGCGCCGCGTGCTCCTCAAGGCCCACGATCTGCTGCTCGAACGGCGCGAAGAGCTTCTGGATGCTGTGCAGAGCGAGACGGGCAAGACCCGCGGCCAGGCGTTCGAGGAGGTCTTCAACGCGGCGAACGCCACCCGCTATAACGCGCTCGCCGCACGCCGGGTGTTGAAGAGCCGCGGGCGCCGCGGCGGCATCCCGTTCGTGTTCGTGCCGCGCGTGCACTACACGCCCAAGGGCGTCATCGGCGTGATCACCCCATGGAACTACCCGCTGGCGCTCGCGATCATGGACATCGCGCCCGCCCTGGCCGCCGGCAACGGCATCATCCAGAAGGCCGACAACCAGGGAGCGATCTCGATCCTGACCGCGCGTCGCGCGTTCATCGACGCGGGCCTGCCTGCCGCGCTGTGGGCCGTGGTCACGGGCGAGGGGGCGGTCATCGGCAACGCCGTCGTCGACGCCGGGGACTACGTGGTCTTCACCGGATCGACCGCCACCGGCCGCCGGGTCGCGGAGCGTGCGGCCGCACGGCTCGCGGGCTCGTCGATGGAGCTCGGCGGCAAGAACGCCGTGATCGTGCTCGACGACGTGGACCCGGTCAAGGCAGCGGCGGATGTCGCCAACGCCTGCTTCACCGCGTCGGGCCAGCTATGCGTCTCGATGGAGCGGGTCTACGTGCTCAAGGGCGTCGCCGATGCCTTCATCCCGGCGTTCGCCGAGCGGGTCAAGTCCATGGTGATCGGGCCGGCCTTCGACTACTCGACCGACTTCGGGTCGCTCGCCACGGCACAGCAGCTCGAGAACGTCATGGCGCACATCGACGACGCCAAGAAGAAGGGCGTCACGGTCCTCGCCGGTGGCGTCGCCCGTCCCGATATCGGCCCCTACTTCATCGAGCCGACCGTCTTCGCCGATGTCACCGACGATATGAAGTGCGCGGTCGCCGAGACGTTCGGGCCGGTCGTCGCCGTCCACGTCGTCGATTCGGAGGACGCCGCCATCGCCGCGTCGAACGCGTCAGAGTACGGACTCAACGGAGCGGTCTTCAGCCGCTCGCGCGCACGTGCCCGGCGGGTCGCGGTGCGGCTCACCGCCGGCACGATCAACGTGAACGAGGGATACCGGGCGACGTTCGGCAGCATGGATGCTCCGATGGGCGGCGTGAAGCAGTCCGGCCTGGGCAGGCGGAATGGTCCCGAGG
>JBDSKH010000261.1:0-2511 GCA_039917005.1 Pseudolysinimonas sp. | reverse complement strand
GCTCGTCGAGCGCCACGAACGAACCGCCGGGCGCGCGCGCGGCCGCCCGCGCGATCGAATGGGAGATGAGCGAGGCGAGGCCCAGGGCCTCCGCTTCGTCGCCCGATCCTTCGAGCAGGGCTGCCAGCGTGACCGCCAGGTACAGCGCCTCGCCGGAGAGCGACTCGCGCACCGTCTCACCCGAAACCCCCTGCCAGTCAATCGCGTACGCCCCGTAGATCGCCTCGAGCACGGCGCCGAGCCGCGCCGGCATCTCGTCGCGCGTGGGGACCGCGAACGGGATCCCCGCATCGCGGATCCGTCTCTTCGCCCGCACCAGCCGCTGCGCCATGGCGGCGCCCGGCATGGCGAACGCCGCCCCGATCTGCGACGCCTCGAACCCGAGCACCGTCTGCAGCATCAGCGGCGTGCGCACCGCCGGATCTATCGCCGGATGCGCGCACACGAACAGCAGTTCGAGCCGCTTGTCCGGGATTTGATCGGGTGCCGGGTCCAAATACGGTGCAGGCGTACCACCAGCTCCACTATGCGGTTCGGTGTACGCCTGCACCGTAGTTCGCACCGCCGCCGACTTCCACACGTCGCGCTGACGGTTGCGGGCCACCGTGAGGAGCCAGGCGTCCGGGTTGTCCGGCACCCCCGCCTGCGGCCAGGTGCGCAGCGCCTGCTCGAACGCGTCGGCCAGAGCATCCTCGGCGAGGGCGATGTTCCGGGTGGGCGCCGCGAGCAGCGCGATGAGCCGGCCGTAGGAGGTGCGGGCCGCGCGCTCGGCGGCCGCCCGCACCTCGGAACCGGCTACGCCCACTGCGTCCAGGCGCCGTCGACGAACCGCGTGGCGGTCGGCCGGATCTCGACGCTGCCGTACTGCGCGGCGGGCATCTTCTCCGCCCAGGCGAGTGCGGCATCCAGATCGGGCACCTCGATGACGAAGGTGCCGGCAAGCTGCTCCTTGGTGTCGGCGAAGGGGCCGTCCTGCACCTGCAGCTTGCCGCTCGTGAGCGAGACGGTCGTTGTGGCGGTGCTCGGCTGCAGCACCTCCGCGGAGGCGAGCACGCCCGACTCGTCGAGTGCCTTGGCGTACGCGTCGAACGCGGCCATCCCCTCCGCGATCTGCTCGTCCGTGAGGTCCCCGCTCGCCATCAGCTCGGGGTAGTGCATGAGAAGCGTGTAACGCATGGTGTCGTCCTTCCGGTTTCGATACTGACACCTGGATGACGATCGGGCGACGCCTCGATCGACAGCAGCATCCGTGGCATGCTGTCGCCAGCCGTTCGGCCGCCCATCGTGGTGATGGCGCTCAACCGTCGGTCAGGTGCCCGCCGCCGTCATTCCCTGATCAACTGCGGCGGGCACCGTCCCTTATTTCTCCTGCGAGAACCGAGAGTCGGTCTCGTGTGCGGAGAGCCCTGCTACCCCTAGTCAGAGCCCCAATCCGCGAGACCGATTGCCTCGCAGAAGCCTTCTTCGGATGCGCCTTCCAGGGGGAAGACGGCAGTGACCCCGTTGTCGAGGACGCACGCCACCAGCGGCGGCACGGGTAACGTGCCGTCGTTGGGATCCGGGTCGTTGTTGTTGGCCGGGTCGAACAGGTCGTTGCGCCAGAGCAATCCGCAGAGGCCCAGCGGATCCTGCACGGAGATGGGATCGCCGGCCACGCCGACCGGCACGCTGTCGAGCGTCGGCTCGTGGTAGCACTCGACCGTCGTGTCGATGGTCTCTTGCGCGGCCCGGAAGACGATGATGCCGCCGCCGGTGAGGGCAGCGATCGCGGCGCCGGCGATGATCAGGTTGCGCGTCGTGCGGTACCGGGTCGAGCGCTTGGGGCTGCGCACGTGCTGGGTCGCCTCGATGACGCTCGCGCGCACGAAGCTCAGTTGGCGCGCGACGTCGAGATCGCTGGGCAGCGTGGTCATGACATCACCCCCGCCTCGTCGTCGTCGCGCATCTTTCGCAGCTTCGCGCGGGCCCGCTCGACGCGCTTGGTGACGCCGGTGACCGAGAGCCCGAGCTGCAGGGCGGCCTCTTTGTAGGTGCGGCCCTCGTACAGGCACAGCTCGATGATGCGTTGATCGCTTTCGCTGAGTTCTCGCACCGCAGCGAACACCCAGTCGAGTTCTTCGCGGTGCTCTGCCCGGTCTGCGCGTATCCCCTCCGCCCCGTGGTTCAGGATGTGGTCGTCGAGCGGGAAGGTCGCCGCGCGCTGCTTCGCGCGACGCAGGTTCTGCGAGTGGTGCCGGGTCGCGACGATCAGCCAAGGCAGCATCGAGTCGCCGACAAGACGGATGTCTGCCAGCTTCTTCCATGCCGTGACGAATGTCTCCTGCACCAGCTCCTGCGCCTCCGTCTCGTCGTGCGTCAGGCTGTACGCGAAGCGGTACACCGCCGTCGCGTGACGATCGAACAGGTCGCCGAAGGCGCGCGCGTCACGCGCGATGCTCTTGGCGATCAGCTCGACGTCGGGGTTCACGTCTGCACCTCCACCTAAGTAGTGTCGCGATTCGCCCGAATCTG
>JBDSKH010000260.1:0-5271 GCA_039917005.1 Pseudolysinimonas sp. | reverse complement strand
CAGCGAACGGCGATCCCGCCCCCGATGTCATCATCACCGAGATCGGCGGCACCGTCGTCGGTGACGAATACCTCGCCGTGCTGGAACGGGTTCATCGTTCCCGGATCGACGTTCAAATACGGGTCGAGCTTCTGCATGACGACCCGGAGCCCGCGTGCGGTGAGCAGATTGCCCAGACTCGCAGCAGTGAGCCCCTTACCGAGGGACGAGACGACGCCCCCGGTGACGAAGATGTGCTTGGTAACGACGTTTCCCGGATTGACCACCACGGGGTTTCATCGTATCGCACGCGAGGGTGTTGTCGCTGGGACACGCGGCGGGCGAGCTATTGCCAGCGGCCGTGAGCCGCCTCGAGCAGTTCCCGGGCGTGCGCCAGGGCCGAGTCGGAATCGGGTGATCCGCTGAGCAGCCGCGCCATCTCCTGCGCACGGTCGTCGGCATGAACCAGCCTCACGCTGCTGGTCGTGACCGATCCGTCGCTGCCCTTCTCGACTACGAGGTGGTTGTTCGAGAAGGCCGCCACCTGGGCGAGGTGGGTGACGACGATGACCTGAGCACGCTCGGCGAGCTTCGCGAGCCGCCTGCCGATCTCGGTCGCACTGGCGCCACCGACCCCGGCATCCACCTCGTCGAAAACGAACGTCGGCACCGGATCGGTGGCGGCGAGGACGACCTCGATGGCGAGCATCACCCGCGACAGCTCACCGCCGGACGCGCCACGCGCGAGCGGACGCGGCTCGGTGCCGGCGTGCGGCTGGAGGAGGATGGCGACCTGGTCGCGGCCGGTGAGGGTGAGCTCCGCCGGTGCGACGTCGATGGTGAGGCGGGCATCGGGCATCGCCAGGGCGCCGAGCTCGGTCGTGACGGCCGCGGACAGCTGCTCGGCGGCAGCGTGGCGACGCTGACTGAGCTGGTCGGCGAGGTCGTCAAGCTGCGCGCGGTCTGCGGCCACCTCGGCGCCCAGGATCTCGATGCGGTCGGCGTCGTTGTCGAGCTCGAGGAGCCGGGAACTGCCCGACTCGAGATAGTCGACGACGTCGTCGAGCGCCGGGCCGAAGCGGCGGATGAGTCCCGCGAGCTGGGCTCGACGCTCTTGCAGGGTCTCCAGCTCGCGCCCCGAGTCGCTGTCGAGCGATCCGAGATAGCTGGATACCTGCCCGGACACCTCGCTGACCGCGAACGATGCGGCGGCCAGCGATTCGAGGATCGGGGCAAGCGCGGGATCATGGTCGGCGACGCGCTCGATCGCCCGGCGGGCGGATTCGATGAGGGCCACAGCGTCGACGGCGTCGCCGAGCGACTGGGATGAGATGGCCTCCTGCGCTTCCGTCGCCGCCAGGCGGAGGTCTTCGAGGTTGGTCAGGCGCTCGGCGCGCTCTGCCAGCTCCGCGTCCTCGCCGCGGCGAGGCGCGGCGGCCTCGATCTCGGCCATCGCCTGACGCAGCTCATCTGCCTCGCGGGTGCGCCGATCGCGCTCGGCGACCAACACATCCAATTCGCCCTGGTTCGTCTGCCAGCGGCGGAAGACCTCCTGGTAGTCGCCGAGCAGCACGACGAACTCGGGCCCGGCATATCGGTCGAGCGCCTCGCGCTGCGCCGTCGCCGAGCGCAGGCGGATCTGGTCGGATTGCCCGTGTACGACCACGAGGTGCTGGCCGATCTCGCTCAGCACGCCGACGGGTGCGGCGCGGCCACCCACGACGGCACGGCTGCGCCCGTCTGCTGTCACGGACCGGCCGAGCACGAGAGCGCCACGGCCGCCGGCCGAGCCGTCGAGCTCTCCGCCGGCATCGCGGACCCGGTCAGCGACCGGACCGCTGTCGGCGACCTCCCAATGGCCCTCGACCACCGTCTGCGCGGCTCCGGATCTGATCGCCCCGCTGTCGGCACGGTCGCCGAGCAGCAAGCCGAGCGCGGTGACGACCATCGTCTTTCCGGCGCCGGTCTCGCCCGTGAGCGCGGTGAAACCCGGACCGAGTGGCAGGCGTGCCTCGCCGATCACTCCGAGATCGCGGATCGAGATCTCTTCGATCACGGGCGCGCGGCTCCGTCCCCGGTCGGGCCGCGCCATCCGGACACGGGCAGCTGGAACTTGTTGACCAGCCGGTCGGTGAACGGACGCGGGTTGAGACGTGCAAGACGCACCGGGATCGGCGAGCGGCGGGCGACGACGCGGGCGCCGCTCGGCAGGTCGAAGGTGCGGCGGCCGTCACACCAGAGCACTCCGGCGCCGACCGAGCGCTCGAGCAGCTCGACCGCGAGTGCGGAGTCGGGCCCGACCACCAGGGGGCGCGCGAACAGGGCGTGGGCGGACAGCGGGACCATGAGCAGGGCATCGACGCTGGGCCAGACGACCGGGCCGCCTGCCGAGAACGAGTACGCGGTCGAGCCGGTCGGGGTGGCCATGACGACGCCGTCGCAGCCGAACGTGGAAAGCGGCCGGCCGTCGACCTCGATGACGACCTCGAGCGAGCGCTCGCGCGATGCCTTCTCGACGGACGCCTCGTTGAGGGCCCACGTCTCGTGGATCACCTCGTCATTGACCTTGACGCGAATGCTCAGGGTCATGCGCTCTTCGACCTCGTAGTCGCGGGCGAGAGCGCGGGCGACCGTGGCCGGCAGGTCGTCGCGCTCGGCCTCGGCCAGGAAGCCGACGTGGCCGAGGTTCACGCCGAGCAGCGGGGCATCACAGCCGCGGGCGATCTCGGCGGCACGCAGGATGGTGCCATCACCGCCGAGGACGATCACCAGCTCGAGATCGTGGCTCGCGACGTCGTCGCCGAGTACCGCGAGCGGCCCGAGGCCGGGTGCGGCGGCAATGATGTCGGCGCGCTCGTCACCGGACACGACCGGCGTCAGCCCGGCGTCGATCAACTGGCGGCACACCTGGATGCCGGCCTCGAGCGAATCCGCGCGGCCGGTGTGCGCGATCACGAGGATGTGGCGCTCGGCGGCGTCGTTCTTCTCGCTCATGCGGCACCTCCTCGCGCGGTTGGGACGGGTGAATCAGGGCAGGGCGTCGATCGCCCCTCCCCATTCTGTCGGATTGCCTCCGACGGTCGCCGACAGCCAGACGAGGTACTCCTGATTTCCGTTGGTTCCGACGACCGGGGAGGAGATGACGCCGGCGGTCGGCAGCCCGAGATCCCAGGCCGCCCAGAGCACGCCGGTCACGGCGTCCTGCCGCGCAGCACGATCCCGCACCACACCTTCTCGGATGCCGCCGCGGCCCACCTCGAACTGCGGTTTCACGAGGAGCACGAAATCGGCGTCGCGTCCCACGGTCGCGACGAGGGCGGGGAGCACGAGGGGCAGCCCGATGAAGGAGACGTCGGCGACGACGAGTGACGGCCGTTCTGCGGTGCCGGACACCTCGGCGAGCTGCGCCGCCGTCAGGGATCGTGCGTTGACTCCCTCGACGACGCGCACGCGATCATCCGAGCGAATCGCCGGCACCAACTGCCCGTGCCCGACGTCCAGGGCGATCACCTCGCGCGCTCCGCGCTCGAGCAGCACCTGGGTGAACCCACCGGTCGAGGCACCGACATCGAGGGCGAGCCGTCCGTCCGCGACAACCGGGACCGCATCCAGCGCCGCCGCGAGCTTGCCGGCCGAGCGACTGACCCAGCGGTCGTCGCCGTCGAGGGTGAGCACGGCATCCCGCGTCACCCGCAGCGAAGCCTTCAGCGCCGTGCGGCCGTCGACCGCGACCCTGCCCTCGTCGATCGCGATGACCGCGAGTGAACGCGAACGCGCGAGACCACGTCGCACGAGTTCGGCATCGAGACGGCCGCCAACGCCGTCCGCGAGACCGTCGTCATCAGATGCCGGATCAGGCATGCGGTCGGGCGTCACCGGCCTCGAGCATCGCGCGCAGCTCGTCATGGAGCTGCGCGAGAGACTCGGCGCGGGTCTCGAGCGGCTGGTCCTCGATCACGCGGAGGCGCGTCAGCAGCGCGCTCGGCTCCTGGTCGCTCGCATCGGTCGCGATGCCTGCTGCCGCGGCGTCGACGGCGTCCTCGGGGGCGGGATTGTCGCTCATGGGCTACGAATATAGTCCCGGCGCGACGTCGAGCGCGTAGATCGGAACGCCCGCGCCCCACACCGCGGCGGTGCCGGCACGCAGCAGGTCGATCTGGCGGTCACCCGCGGCGTCGATGCTGACGACACTTCCGGCGAGCCGCACGACCGAGGCCGCCGACGTGAAGGTGCGATCCCCCGCCGCGTCGCGCTCCTCCACGGGAGCAGGGTACGGCTCGAAGAGCTCGCGCAGATCGCCGAGCAGGAACGTCGGGCGCGAGTCGGCATCCGCGGCAAGCACCTGCTTGGCGCCGTCGATGCCCGTGAATACCAGGGCTGATGCGATTCCGGCGCGATTGGCGCCCAGGATGTCGGTGTCCAGCCGATCGCCCAGATACAGGGCTCTGGATGCGGCGAACCGCTCGATCGCGGCGTCGAAGATCGCGCGTTCGGGCTTGCCGGCGACGACCGGGAGCCGACCGACCGCGGTGTGGACGGCCGAGACGAGCGTTCCGTTCCCCGGCGCCGTGCCGCGCGCCTGCGGGATCGTCCAGTCGGTGTTCGTGGCGACCCACGGGATGCCGGGGCTGCCGTCCGCGGGTGCCCGCAGCGCGAAGGCGGCCTCGGCGAGATCGGTCCAGGCGACGCTCGGGTGGAAACCCTGGATCACCGCGGCGGGCGAGTCCTCGGCAGAACGGGTCACGCGAAAACCGTGCGCCTCGACGACGGAGGTGAGGCCTTCGCCCCCCACGACCAGGATGGTCGAACCCGCAGGCACGAGATCCGCGAGCAGCACGATGGCCGCCTGCGGAGACGTCACGACGTCGTCGCCGGTCACCGTCAATCCGAGTTCGGAGAGGTGCCCGGCGACCGAATCGGCCGTCCTGGATGCGTTGTTGGTGATATATCCGACGCGAATCGACTGTTGCGCCCGATTGATGCTCTCAACGGCATATGGGATGGCTGTCGGGCCTGTGTAGACCACCCCATCGAGGTCTGCGAGCAGCAGATCGAGCCCGTTCAACGGTGTGAGAGAGGTTCGGGATGCCGCGTCAGTCATGCGTGACGGCTTCCGGCTCGTCGTCCTCCTCGACGATCTCGACCACGTCGCCCGCGTCGGGATCTGCCGCCCCGTCAAGCGCGTCACTGGCCCGCTCGGACCTCTCGAACCACTCCGCCGCCTCGTCCGCGCGGCCGAGCTCATCAAGCACCGTGGCATAGGCGTCGAAGAGTGCGGGGCTCCAGTCGAAG
>JBDSKH010000259.1:0-11863 GCA_039917005.1 Pseudolysinimonas sp. | reverse complement strand
CCTCATCGACGGCATCGGATCGGGCGGCGCCTTCTGGGCGTCGGCCGCGTTCGCGTTGCTGGCGTTCGCTGTCGCTGCCGTGTTCCACCGGGCGCTGCCCGACCTGCGCGGCCGGGACGCGAGCCCGATCCCCGACACCGACACGATCGCGACACAGCCGAGCTGACCCGGCTCCCGCCGCGAAGACGGGTGCCGGCGAGTGTCAGAGCACGGTGACGATCAGGGCGCGCAGTGCCTCGATGTCGACGGCGGCGCGGTCCACGACATCCGGGGCGACCCCCACCTCTCGCAGGCTGGCGATCAGATGGGCGATGGTGCGATCGAATGCGGCGTCGTTGATCGCGAGGTCGCTGTGCGCGATCTTCAGATCACGGCCGGAGTAGAGCGCCGGCGCGCCGAGGGCCTGGAGCAGGAACAGCCGCTGATGGGCCCGCAGCACCGGCAGATCGGCGGCCCCGAACATGTCCGCGAGGAGCGGATCGGCGAGCACGCGGGTGTAGAACAGGTCCACCGCTTTGCGGATGGACTTGGCGTCGACGCCCTGACCCGTCACGTCCCAGCTCCTCGACGTCACGCCCTGATTCGTGCCGTCCCGCCCAGCAAACCACAGAAGCGCCCGGTCCCCCAAGTGGAGGACCGGGCTGTTCCATGAGTCAGGCCGCGGCCTCCGCCGCCGGCGCGGCGGCCGCCGGGGCGAAGTCGAGCTGACGCCCGGTGAGCGCGAGCAGCAGGCCCGCGGCCGCCCACACGGTCAGTACCAGCCAGGGGAAGGTGACGTCCGCCCCGGGGAAGTACGACAGGTCGCGCAGCAGCGTCGCGGCGGCTCCGGGCGGGAACCATTGCCCCACCGCGCCCCACGGCTCGGCCAGGAACTCGACGGGTGTCGCCGCCGAAGCCAGCGGCACCGCGAAGAGCACGAACGTCACGGCGCCCAGCGCGAGGCCCGGTCGTCCCATCAGCGACGCCAACCCCAGAACGGTGCCGCCGATCGCGAGCAACGCGAGCGAGACGGCCGATGCGTTCACCAGGTACGAACCCTGAAGGATGCCCAGCCAGCCCTGCAGTATCCCGGTGAGCGCGGCACCGGCGATGACCGCGTAGAGGACGAGGGCGACGATGCGACGGGCTCGACCCGTGATCGCCAGGCTCGTGAGCACCGCGCCGAGCAGCCCGCCGATGACCAACGGGAGCACCGCGGAGCCGAGCCCGACCCCACGTGCGTCGGTGTCGGCGAGCGGGACGACGTCGGTGACGGCGACCGTGACGGTAGGCGGCTCGACGCCGGCTTGCGCCGCCTGCGCGGCCGCGGCCTGTTGCAGCTGACCTTGGAGTTGTGCGGCGATCGCGCCGAGCGCCTGCGCGGCGATCGGGCTCGCCGCCGACGAGGTCAACACCTCGGGCTCGGCGCCCAGGACCAGCGCGCCGTAGACCTCGCGGCTCTCGATCGCGGCGACGGCGGCATCCCGGTCGTCGACCGTCGTCACGTCGAAGACACCCGGCGCGTGCTCGTCGATACCGCCGACGAGCTGGTCGAGCTGTGCGGCCGGTCCTGCGGCGGCGATCGGCAGGCCGTGCACCTCGGACGTGATCGCCGGCCAGAGGAATGCCAGCAGAATGACCGAGACGGCGGCCGCGAGCGCGATGGCGATGGCGACGACACGGGCCCAGGGTGTGGGGCCGGCGGTGGGGCTGTGGAGGGTCATGGCGTCCTTCCGGTTTACAAAACGAATGTTCGTTCTTTATAGTGGACCTGCGCGGTCCTCGCGTCAAGACCCAATCCTCCTCAGTAGAGTCGGAGCGAGATGCCGAAGGTCAGCGAACAGCACCGCGAGGCGCGACGTGACCAGATCGTCGATGCCGCATTGCGCTGCTTCGCCAAGACCGGCTTCCACCGCACCTCGATGACCGACATCATCGCGGAGGCGGGCATGTCGGCGGGCGCCATCTACCTGCACTTCGAGGGCAAGCAGCAGATCGCCCTGGCGGTCGCGCACCGCATCCTGGGCAACCGGATGGCGGAGTTCGCGGTCCGGCTGCGCGAGGGCGAGTTCCCGCCCCCGAGCAGCATGCTGCGCCTCATGATGTCGGGCCTGACGAGCGACATCCGCGATCCGCGGCTCCTGGTCCAGCTGTGGGGCGAGGCCGTCACGGATCCCGAGGTCTCGTCCATGGTCGAGCCGATCTTCGTCCAGGTGCGCACGGTGATGGCCCCCTACCTCGCACGGTGGGGCGTCGAGCGGCAGGGCATGAGCCCGGATGCGGCGGCAGCCAAGGCGGACGAGCTCGTCCCGCTCTTCCTCGGCCTCGGTCAGGGCTACATCCTGCAGTCCACCCTGCTGCCCGACTTCGACGCCGATGCCTACTTCCGCGGCGTGGCCGCGCTGCTCGACGGCCAACCCGCCGACGCCCAGCCCGCCGACGGGAAGACACTCTGACTGGGCGGGCTCTGCTGGTTCACGGGCTCGGCTCGAGCTCGGACGGCTGGTGGCGCGTGCGCGGCTGGCTCGAGGAGGCCGGCTGGCAGACGGAGACCGTCACCCTCATCGGGCACGGCGGACGCGATCCCTCCCCCGACTACGAACTCGACTCGTATGTCGCCGACGTGCGTACGGCCACCACCGACGGAGCGCCCTACGATCTGGTCGTCGCGCATTCGCTCGGTGGCACTGTCGCCACGGTGATCGCGGCGGAAGACCCCCGCTGGACCCGGCGCCTCGTGCTGCTCGATCCGGTCTGGTACGTCCCCCGCGATGACCTGACTGCCGTCGCCGACGACCAGGCGTCCGACCTGCTCCTCACCCCCGAGTCGCTGCGCGCCGCGAAGCCCCACTGGGATGAGCGCGACATAGCGGGCAAGCTCGCGGCGATCGCGGCGGTCGATCCCGCGGCGGTGCAGCGCACTTTCCGCGATATCGACCGGTGGGATGTCCGCGAGGCGGCCGGCCGCATCCTGACGCCCACGCTCGTGCTCGGCGGCGACCCGGCTGGGTACACGATGCTCGAGCCGCCCGACGCGCGCGCGGCGAGCGAGAGCGCTCCGGCGATGCAATACCGCATCGTTCCCGGCGCCGGTCACTCCCCACATCGCGACGCCCCCGACGCCACCCGGACGCTTCTGTTCGAGTGGCTCGACTGGACAGCCCTGAAGGGCTAGGCCGGGCTACCAGCGCTCGTGCACGGCCGCGCGGAACCGGCGGTCGTAGAGTTCCCGCACCGCGGACGTGAATCCGGGACCGAGGTCGGCGACCTCGCCCGCCGCGGCGTTGGCTCGTGCCTGCTCGGGGTTGCGGGCGCCGGGGATCACGACGCTCACCCCCGGAAGCTGCGAGACCCAGGCCACGGCGGCCTGCGCCGGCTCTAGCCCGGCACCCACCGCAAGCGCAGAGAACTCCCGCGCCCCCTCGACCCCCTCGTCGAAGTCGACGCCCGCGAACGTCTCGCCCCGGTCGAACGCGGCCCCGTCCCGGTTATAGGTGCGGTGGTCGTCGGCGGCGAACTCGGTGTCGTGGGTGTACCGGCCGGTCAGCAGCCCGCTCGCGAGCGGGACCCGCGCGATGATGCCGACCCCCGCATCCAGGGCAGCGGGCAGCACGGCGTCGAGCGCCTTCAGCCGGAACGCGTTGAGCACGATCTGCACGCTCGCGACGTGCGGACGCGCGATCGACGTGAGCGCCTCCGCCGAGGTCTCGACGCTGACGCCGTAACTCGCAAGCGCCCCCTCGCCGACGAGGACGTCGAGGTCGTCGAACACCCGGTCGATCGAGTACACCGCCGTCGGGGGGCAGTGCAGCTGCACGAGATCGAGCGTGTCCGTTCCGAGGTTGGCGCGCGACCGGTCGATCCACGTGCGGAAGTTCTGCATCGTGTACAGCTCGGGGACGAGATCGACCCGCCGCCCGATCTTGGTCGCGACCACGACGCGGTCGTCCGCGCGATCCCGGCGCCACGCGCCGATGAGCGCCTCGCTGCGCCCGTCGCCGTAGACGTCGGCCGTGTCGTAGAAGGTGACCCCGGCATCCAGCGACGCGTCGAGCACGGCACGCGCATCGGCTTCTGTCACCTCGCCCCAGTCCGCCCCGAGCTGCCAGGTGCCGAGGCCGATGGATGAGACGGTGCGGCCTGTGCGGCCGAGAACGCGGGAGGGGAGGTCGGGCATCCGATCAGCCTATGGCGGTCGCGACGACCCGCGCGAGCCGGTCCCGGATGACATGATCGCCGCCCTGCACCCGATGCGAGGTGACGTGACGCAGCTGCTCGACGATCTGGATGCCGGCCGGCGCCAGCAGCGGATCGAGCGACCCGTAGACGAGCTCGACCGGCACCGCGACCGAGGCCAGATCGCTCAGCGTGGTCTGAGTCTCGATCGAGTTCTGCAGGGAGAGCACGAAAGGCCGCCAGTTGCGCTCGGTGACGTCGAGCAGGTTCTTGATCGGCGACAGCAGGGCAAGGCTCCTGGCGGCGCGAATCGTGAACTCCTTGTTCTCGCGCAGGTATTCGTAGCTGCGGAAGTACAGGTCCATCGCGGTCTTGCCGCTCGCGCCGCCGATCGTCGACGTGGGGAGGTAGATCGGCGGGCTGATGAGCACCAGCTTCGAGACCTTGCGGGGATTGCGCGCCGCGTACCGGGTGGCGATCAGGGCCCCGAGCGAGTGGCCGACGACCACGACGGGTCCCCGCAGGCGGAGGTGCCGGACGGTGCGCGCAACCGACGCTGCGTGCTCTTCCATCGTGTACTCGCTGCCGTCGGGTACCGGCGATTCCCCGAACCCCAGGAGGTCGATCGCGACGACCCGGTGGAACGGCTCGACAAGCGGGACCAGCTTCTCGAATGTCACCGACGACGACGCGATCCCGTGCAGCATCACGACCGGCGGGCCGTCGCCGGTATCGATCGCGACATGGAGAAGGGGTGGCTTACGGATCAGATCGCGTAGCCACCCCATGCGCCCAGGCTATCGGGCGCCGATCTCACGACCCCGGGTCAGGAGTTGCGGAGATCTTCCTTGTAGTCGTTCTTCGCGTCGACGGCGTCCTTGTGCGCCTCGGCCGCTTTCACGTCGGCGTCGGCTTTCACCTCGTCGACCTTGTCGGAGACACGCTCTTTGGTGTCATCCATCCACTCGCCGACCTTCTTGCCCGTCGCGTCGGCGGTGTCCTTGGCGTCGTCCATGAGTCCCATGACTGCTCCGATCTCTCGCCCCTTGTGGGGGGTGTCTCCGACGCTATGCCGATCGCCGCACGCCCCGGCGCGTTCGGATACAGCTACCAGTGCGTGCCCAGACGGCATCCAGGGTGCGCCATGCGCCCTCCTCGCCGTGGCGCGTTTCCGAATCGTGACCGCCTGACGGTCGAATCGTGACGAACGTTGGGTGGTGCTCGACTCCGGCGCTGCCTAGCGTGAGCACCATGAGGCGAACACTGATCGGATCCACCGTCCTTCTCGCTGCCGCGCTGGCCCTCACGGGATGCTCGGCCGCCACGTCCGGCTCGGGCGGAGGCGACTCCGGCGACTACTCCGTGCCGCAGGAACAGCAGGCACCGCAGGGCATCGCCGGAGATGAGGCGGGGGGAGCCGCCCTCGACCAGGACGCCGCGGCGGCCCCGACGTCCGAACGCCAGGTGATCATCTCGGGCAGCGTCACCATCACGGCCGAGGACCCGATCAAGGCCTCACGGGATGCGGTGCGCATCGTCGAGACGGCCGGCGGCCGCGTCGATGGCCGCACCGAATACGCGCCCACCGGCGGCGACCAGGGCAGCGCGTACCTCGAACTGCGCATCCCGGCCGACAAGCTGACGGCGACACTCGACAAGCTCGAGGAGCTGGGCCGTTCCGACGAGGTCTCTCTCTCCACCAGCGACGTCACGGTCGAGAGCCAGGACCTGGACGCCCGCATCAACGCCCTCCGCGCGTCGATCGAGCGGCTGAACGGGCTCATGGCCCAGGCCACGAGCATCGATGACCTGATCACCCTGGAGAGCGCGATCAGCACCCGCCAGGCCGAGCTGGAGAGCCTCGAGGCCCAGCAGCGCTACCTGGCGGACCAGGTCTCGATGTCGACGATCTCGCTGTACCTGCGCTCGGATGCCGAGGCGCCGAAGACGCAGCCTGGCGACTTCTGGTCGGGGCTCGAGACCGGGTGGAACGCGTTCGTGGCATTCTGGGCCGGACTGCTCGTGGTGCTCGGTGTTCTGCTTCCGTGGCTGATCCTGCTCGCCGCGATCGCGGCTCTCATCGTCTGGATCGTGCGGCGCCGTCGCCGGCCCGCCGCTCCCGCTCAGCCCAGTGAGCGCAAGAGCGCCAGCAAGGCCAAGCCGTAGGCTTCGGCCGGATCGTCGCTGACGACACGCGCCTCCTCGCCGTCGACCACCGTGGTCACGACGTAGGAGGCGCGTTCGTCGTCTCCGACCTCTCGCGTGAGGTCGACGAACGTGCCCGCCAGGGCATCCCGCAGCTGATCCTCGCGGGGCAGCCAGAGCGCGTCCTCGAGCGCGACCGAATCGAGCGCCCACTCCGTCGTGCCGTTGAAGCCGAGGATCGTGCCGCTCGGATAGTGATGGGCCTCGATCGTCATGTCGCTCACCGTGAAGACGTCACCCTCGAAATCGACGCCGGAGAGCTGGAACGCGTCCCCCGACACCGGGGTCCAGGTCAGGCCGGCGGCGCGCAGGGCGGCGGCGAGAGCGGTCGAGATCACTCCCCCATTGTGCTCATTCCGTGGGAAGGTCAACCCCAAAGACCCGCTCACGCGTCGTGAATGCATGAGAGGCACCAACATGAGACGTACCACTGCGCTGGCCATGATCGCCCTGTTGCTGACCGGCATCACCGCCTGCAGCCCTCGCCCGGTCGATCCGCATCCGACGGCCACCCACCCGGAGGTCGCGACACCCGGGCCCGCGGAGACTACGGGGCCGGCGGCCCTGATTCCGTCCTTCGTGGTCATCAACGCCCATTCGGTGAGCGTCGGAGCGACGACGCAGGAGGTCATCGTCGACGTGCCGTTCACGACGGATGCCGCCACAGCGGTTGACCTCCTGGCCGAGGCCATGGACCTCGAGCCGACCGTCTCCACGATCGAGGCGACCGGATGCTCGCCCGCGGCCACCAACTGGGACTTCGGCGGCGTCCGGATCCTGGCTCCCGCGCCCGACGGGTCGAGACTGGGAGTCGCGTTCATCGCGCGCGCGACCGCTGCCGAGACCCCCAACGGACTCCACATCGATCTCACGTTCGCCGACCAGGTCGGATCCTCCCTCGCGGATGTCGTCGCCCACGGACCCGGTGGCGCGTACACCGTCGTATCCGAGGATCTCGGCGGCGGCCACGGAGTCGCGATGCTCGACGGGCAGGACGGCAACACCTGGGGCGTGATCATGGTGGTCGAAAGCGGAATCGTCACGAGCTTCTACTCGCCGGGATACTTCGCCAGCGACGACCCCACCTGCTGAGCGGATGTGCTGAGCGGGGAGCGGTGAGCGGGCCGTAGCCTGAAGGGGTGCCCGCCCTCCTCGCCCCGCTGCGTCGCAAGCTGCTCAACGCCCTGACGGGACTCGACGACGGGCGTGCCGGCTGGATCCAGCAGATCGGCGAAGGTGACGACGAGGGCTACTTCGGCCCCGAATCCGCCGCGTGGGAGGTGCACGCGGCCATGCCGACTCTCGTCGCCGGCATCCGGGCGCTGCTCATGCAGACCCTGCACCCCGGCGCGATGGCCGGCGTGCACGACTGGTCGCGTTACAAGAGCGACCCGCTGGGGCGCCTGACGGGGACCATCCGCTGGATCGTCGCGGTGACATTCGGATCGACCGAGATGGCGCGGAGCGAGTCAGCGCGCGTGTCGCGGTTCCACGACCGGGTGAAGGGCACGTACGCGGCGGCGGGGCAGCCGGACGGGCACGAGTACTCGGCGCACGACCCAGAGCTGCTGCACTGGGTGCACCTGGCGTTCACCGAGGCCTTCCTCGGCTGCCATGAGACCTGGGGCGGGCCGATCCCCGGCGGTCCGGATGCCTACGTGCGCGAGTGGGCGAAGGCCGGCGAGCTGGTCGGGGCACCCGATTCCCCGACGACCCGTGCCGAGCTCCGCGCGCAACTCGACGGGTTCCGCACCCGCGGGGTGCTGCGCCGCGACGAGCGGGTGGATGAGGCGGTGCGGTTCATCCGGACGCCGCCGCTCACCGGCACCGGCCCCGCGTACCGCATCCTGTTCGCCGGGGCCGTCGCGTCGATCCCTGTCGAGTACCGGCGGCTCCTGGGGCTGCGCCGGGCATGGTGGCCCGCGGTCACCGCGACGCGCTTCGTGCTCTGGGTGGCCGGCCGCGCCCTGGGAGGATCCGAGTCCCCCACCGCACGCCAGCTCGCCACCGCGCGGGTAGTCCGGCTCCGCGCCGCCGCCCCGCTCATTACGCCGCTCGAGAGGACCGAATGACCCTCCCCGCCACGGGCACCATCGTGACCTATCCCGGCGGCATGACCACGGCCGAAGCGCGTGTCGTGCACGTCGAGGCTCTCGACGACGGGCGCTCGGCCGTGCTGCTCGATCGCACGTCCTGCCACCCCGTCGACTCCGCCTGGCCCGATCAGGGACCGGACCGCGCCGTGCTCGATGCCGGCGACATCGCCGTCGAGCTGCTCGATTGCGTCGTCGGCGCCACCGACGGGACAGAGCTGTTCCTCGGCAGCGACATCCCGGTGCGCAAGGGCACAGAGGGGTGGGCGTTCGTCGTCGCGCACATCGTCGATGCCGATGCATCGCTCGCGGAGGGCGACACCGTGACCGTCGAGGTCGACTCCGGGTACCGCGCCGCGCTCTCGGCCGGGCACTCGGCGTGCCACCTCGCGTCCCTCGCCCTCAACATGGCGCTGGCCGGCGCCTGGTCGAAGGAGGCCACCCTCGACGGTCTCGGCTCCCCCGATTTCGACGGCACGGCGATCGAGACCTCGACGATCCTCGAGAACGGATCGCGCGACGTGTACCGGGTCGGCAAGTCGGCGCGCAAGAAGGGGTTCGACCCCTCGGCGCTCGACGACCCCGCCGCGCTCGCTGCAACCGTGAACGCGACCCTCGCATCCTGGATCACCACCGGCGGGGGGATGCGCATCGAGCGAGACGGCGACCTGCTGACCGACAGGCGTTACTGGGTCGCGGAGCTTCCGGGCGCACCCGAGGGCGGGGCGCGTCAGGCCTGCGGCGGCACGCATGTCACCTCGCTCGCCGACCTCGGCCCGGTCACGGTCACGCTCACCACCGAGCAACTCGAGGGCGCCGTCGGGATGACGATGGAGACGAGCGCCGGCTAGCCCGCCCGCCGGACGAGTGCCGCGGCGTGCCGCAGCACTGGGCCGTCGATCATGCCGCCCTCGAAGCGGAAGACGCCCTCGTTCTCTGCCGCGGCATCCAGGACCCGCTGCGCCCACGCCACCTGCTCGGCCGTCGGCCGGTACGCCTCCCGGATCACGCCGACGTGCGACGGGTGGATGCACGCGGTCGCCGAGAATCCGGATGCGGCGGCATCCTCGGCCTCGGCGCGCAATCCGTCGAGGTCGTCGATGGCGAGGTGCACGGTATCGATCGCCGGGATACCGGACGATCCCGCCGCGAGCAAGACGTTCGCGCGAGCGGTGCGCGCGAGATCCCGGTAGCTGCCGTCCGCGTGGCGGCTCGCGGTGCCGCCGAGCGAGGCGACCAGATCCTCGGCTCCCCACATGAGCGCGATGATGCCGTCGGCCCCGGCGAGCGCGGGCGCCGCCACGACGCCTGCCGCCGATTCGCAGAGGGCGACCGCCGAGAAGCCGGCCGGCACCCGTCCGATCAGCCCGGCATCCGCCTTCGGCACCATGATCAGCCGATACGGCGTCGCCTCGAGAGCCGCGATGTCGGCGTCGAAGTCGGGCGTACCGAGCTCGTTGACCCGCACGATCACTCGTGCGGGGTCGAGATCTGCGCTCGCGATGGCCACCCGCGACGCGACCCGGTTCTCGGGCGCGACGGCGTCTTCGAGATCCAGGATCACGGCATCGGCGCGGTCGAGCGCCTTCGCGAACCGGTCGGGCCGGTCCGCCGGGCAGAACAGCAGCGCCGGTCCGAGGGTGAACGCCATCAGGACTCCGGCGCGGGGACGGGGCCGGTGCTGTCCCCGACAGCGCCCTGTGCTCTGCCCACTTCGCCGGCCTGCAGCCGCGAGTGTCCTGCTTCGGTCCAGACCAGCGTCGTGCGGATCGCCCGGACCACGGTCGCGCCGTGCTGATTGCGCCCGAGGTGCGAGAACGTCACGATCCCCTGACCCGGCCGGGAAGCCGACAGGCGCTTCTCGGTGACGGTCGTCTCGGCATAGAGGGTGTCGCCGTGATGCACCGGATGCGGGAAGGCGACCTCGCTGAACCCCAGGTTCGCCACGATGGTCCCCTGTGTGAGCTGTGCCACCGACAGCCCGACCACCGTCGAGAGCGTGAACATCGAGTTGACGAGCCGCTGCCCGAACTCCTGCTGCTCGCTCCACGCGGCGTCGAGGTGGAGGGCCTGCGTGTTCATGGTCAGCGTCGTGAAGAAGACGTTGTCCGCCTCCGTCACGGTGCGACCCGGCCGGTGCAGGTACTTCACGTCGGTCTCGAACTCGTCGTAGTACAGGCCGCGCTGCTCGATCTCCCGCATGATGTGCCCTCCTATGCCAACACTGCTACGCCGTCAGGCCGAGCTCCCGCGAGATGATCATGAGCTGCACCTCGGTGGTGCCCTCTCCGATCTCGAGGATCTTCGAGTCACGGTAGTGGCGTGCGACCGCGTTCTCGTTCATGAACCCGTAGCCGCCCCAGACCTGCGTCGCGTCGCGGGCGTTGTCCATGGCGGCTTCGCTCGTGACCATCTTGGCGATGGATGCCTCCAACTTGAAGGGGAGCCCGGCATCCATCTTGCGTGCAGCATCCATGAACGCCAGGTGCGCGGTGTGGGCGCGGGCCTGCATCTTGGCGATCTTGAAGGCCACGTACTGGTTCTGGCCGATGGGGTGGCCGAAGACACTGCGCTCCTTGGCGTAGCGCAGGGCCTCGTCGAAGCAGCCCTCGGCCGCGCCCGAGCAGAGGCCGGCGAAGGCGATGCGGCCCTCGTCGAGGATCCGCAGGAAGTTCGCGTATCCGCGTCCCCGTTCGCCCAGGAGGTTGGCGGCCGGCACGCGCACGTCGGTGAGCGTGAGCGGGTGGGTGTCGGAGGTGTGCCAGCCGACCTTGTCGTAGGCGGGCTCGGCCACGAATCCGGGGGTGTCGGTCGGCACCAGGATGCTCGAGAGCTCCTTCTTGAGCGTGCCGTCCTTCCCGGTCTTCTCGCCGGTTACCGCGGTGATGGTCACGACGCTCGTGATCGGAGTGCCGGAGTTGGTGATGAACTGCTTCGTGCCGTTGATCACCCAGACGGCGTCCTCGCCCTCGCCCTCGAGGACCGCGGTGGTCTCGGTGCCGGCCGCGTCCGACCCGGCGTTCGCCTCGGTCAGACCGAAGCCGGCGAGCGTGCGACCGGCGAGCAGGTCGGGCAGCCAGCGTTTCTTCTGCTCCTCGGTGCCGTACCGGAAGATCGGCATGATGCCCAATCCGACGCCGGCCTCGAGCGTGACGGCGATGCTCTGATCGACGCGGGCCAGCGCCTCGACGGCGAGGCAGAGGTCGGAATAGGTGCCGCCCTGGCCGCCGAGCTCCTTCGGGAACGGCAGCCCGAACAGCCCCATCTCGCCCATCTGCGCGATGATCTCCATCGGCAGACGGCGCTCGGTGTCGTACTGGTAGGCGGCGGGCGCGACGACGGTGTCGGCGAAATCGCGAACGCGCTTCTGCAGGTCGAGCTGTTCCGGGGTCAAGTCGTAGTTCATACGG
>JBDSKH010000258.1:0-12389 GCA_039917005.1 Pseudolysinimonas sp. | reverse complement strand
CGATCCGCCATCCGAACGGGTCGTCTGCGCCGAAGAGCGCCAGGCCGATCGCGATGATCCACTTGCCGATGGGCGGATGCGCGACGAACGAGGGGCTGTCGAGGTAGATCTCCGGGTGCCCGGCGTTGAAGCTCAGGTTGGCGTCTGCCGGCCAGGAGCCCTCATATCCGAGGTGCGAGAGGGTGTACGCGTCCTTGACGTAATAGGTCTCGTCGAAGACCAGCTCGTGCGGGTGGCCGAGTCCGATGAGCCGGGTGAGCGCGGCGACGACCAGCACAATCGCAGGGCCACCCCACTGCCAGGCGAGGCGCGCGCCCGGACGGGCCATCAGATCCTGCCACCAGTCATCCAGGCGGGAGCCCGCCAGCTCGATGACCGTCACCCGCCCATGCTACGAGGCGCGATGACAGGCAACCGCCAGCACCGGCGGCAACGGGCAGACTGTTCCCGTGCTCCTTCTCGCGGCGACGCCCATCGGCAACCTCGGTGACGCGTCGCGCCGGCTGATCGATGCGCTCACCACCGCCGAGGTCATCGCGGCAGAGGACACCCGCACCACCGTGCAGCTGCTGAGAGCCCTCGGCATCGAGAACCGCCCGCGCCTCATCGCGCTGCACGAGCACAACGAACGGGCGCGCGCCGCCGAGCTCGTCGAGCTCGCCCGCGACACCGACCTGCTCGTGCTCTCGGATGCCGGCATGCCCACCGTGAGCGACCCCGGCTTCGTGCTCGTACAGGCCGCGGTCGCCGCCGGGGTGACGGTCTCGGCCCTTCCCGGACCGTCGGCCGTGCTGATGGCGCTCGCCGTGAGCGGGCTGCCGACGGACCGGTTCGCGTTCGAGGGGTTCCTGCCGCGCAAGGGTCGCCTTCCCGCGCTGCGCGCCCTGGCATCCGAGACCCGCACGCTGGTCTTCTTCGAGTCGCCGCACCGGATCGGCGACGCGCTGCGCGATCTCGCGACGGCCTTCGGGCCCGACCGGCCTGCCGCGGTGTGCCGAGAGCTCACCAAGCTGTACGAGGAGGTCGTGCGGGGCACGGTCTCCGAGCTGGCGGGGCGATTCGCCGACGGCGCGCGGGGGGAGATCGTGCTCGTCGTCGGGGGAGCGGCGCCCGCCTCGGCGTCGCTCGAGGACGGCGTGGCGCGAGTCGCGGTGCTCGTCGCCGAGGGGTCGCGATTGAAGGAGGCGGCCGCCGAGGTGGCGGAGCTGACCGGCCTGTCGCGACGCGACCTGTACGAGGCGGCGCTGCGGGCGAAATAGCCCGCCGGAACCCCGCCAGGCACCCGCGAGATCTCTCGCCTGGGATCGCTCCCGCGGGCCCCTTCCTGGGAGTACCGTGTGGGTTGCTGCACGACGATGTGCACATGAAAGGTCACGATGTCTGACAAGACCGCATCATCGAAACCCGCGAAAGCCGCCGCTGTCGATCACGGCAACGACCAGGCCGATGCGGACCATCTGAAGGTCCTGGGATACGACGACAACTTCAAGCGATCGATGTCCCTCTGGGCGAACTTCGCCCTCGGCTTCACCTACCTCTCGCCCCTGGTCGGGATCTACTCGCTGTTCGCCCTCGGGCTCCAGACCGGCGGCCCGCCCTCGATCTTCTGGATCTTCATCGTCGGCGCCGGCCAGCTGCTCGTCGCGCTCGTCTTCGGCGAGATCGTGTCGCAGTACCCGATCGCCGGCGGCATCTACCCCTGGGCCCGGCGACTCTGGGGCAAGCGCTATGCGTGGATGGCGGCGTGGGTCTACATCTGGGCACTCATCGTGACGATAACCGCGGTCGCCGAATACGGAAGCGGATTCCTCGGCAGCCTGTTCAACATCGAGATGAACGCCGGATGGGGTCTCGCGCTCACCGCGGTGCTGCTGCTGATCGCGCTCGCCATCAACCTGTCGGGAACCAAGAACCTCGCGCGCGTGGCCCGCATCGGCCTCGCGGCCGAGCTCATCGGCGTGATCCTGCTCGGGCTGTACCTGCTGATCTTCCAGCGCAAGCAGGACTTCTCGATCTTCTTCGACTCGATGGGAACGGAGGGCGACGGCAGCTACTTCAACACGTTCCTCGGCGCAGCGCTGGTCGGCCTGTTCCTCTTCTACGGTTTCGAGGCCTGCGGCGACGTCGCAGAGGAGGTGGCCAGCCCGGCCAGACGTATCCCCAGAGCGATGGTGCTGACCATCCTGGTGGGCGGTGTCTCCGCGCTGTTCGCGTTCGGCGGCTACGTGCTCGCCGCCCCGGATCTCGCGGGCATCGTGAGCGGGGACATCGCGGATCCGATCCCCGAGATCCTCAACGCAACGCTTGGCGAGGTCGGCGCGAAGATCTTCCTGGTCGTCGCGGTGACGGCATTCCTGTCTTGCGTCCTCAGCCTGCAGGCGGCCGCCAGCCGGCTGCTGTATTCGTTCGCGCGGGACGAGATGATCCCCGGCCACACCTGGCTGTCGAAGATCTCGCCGCGGACGGCTGTGCCGACCAACGCCCTCATCGTCGCCTGCGTCATCCCGCTGCTGATCGCCGTCCTGGTCTTCATCAACGCCGATCTGCTGTACCAGGTGACGGCGTTCGCGGTGTTCGGGATCTACGTGTCCTTCCAGATGGTGGTGCTCGCCGCGCTGCGGCAGCGTTTCAAGGGCTGGAAGCCGGCCGGACCGTTCAGCCTCGGCGTCGTCGGGTGGATCGTCAACATCGTCGCGCTGGCGTACGGCATCTACGCGCTCTTCCTGCTGGGCAAGCCCGGCGAGAGCGGCGTCTTCGCCACCGACTACATCGTGCTCATCGGGTTCGGGGTCGTCTTCATCGTCGGCCTCGTGTACCTGCTCGTCGCACGGCCCGACAAGAAGTCGAACGCCGCCGCCGGTGACGCGATCGAGGTCGCCGAGAAGCTGCGGGCCGCGAGGAAGTAGAGAACGCCTGCCGAGCCCGCAGGCCGGTAACCTTCGGGCGGGCTCGGTAGAATCGCAGCAACATGACGTCCGAGCACCAGAGCGCCAGCTCCTTCTACATCACGACGCCGATCTTCTACGTGAACGATGTCCCGCACATCGGCCACGCGTACACGGAGGTCGCTGCGGACGTGCTCGCGCGCTGGCACCGCCAGGCGGGCGACGACACCTGGCTTCTCACCGGAACGGATGAGCACGGTCAGAAGATCCTCCGCACGGCCGTCGCCAACGACGTGAGCCCGCGCGAGTGGGCGGACCGCCTGGTCGAATCGGCCTGGAAGCCGCTGCTCGAGACCATCGACATCGCCAACGACGATTTCATCCGCACCACCGATGCTCGTCACGAATCCGGGGTCGGAGCCTTCTTCCAGAAGCTCTACGACACCGGCCACGTCTACACCGGCGAGTACGAGGGCTACTACTGCGTCGGCTGCGAGGAGTACAAGCAGCTCGATGACCTCATGGAAACGCCCGAGGGGGACTACGCGGGCCAGAAGCTCTGCAAGATCCACTCGCGCCCGGTCGAGATCCTGAAGGAGAAGAACTACTTCTTCCGCATGAGCGCGTTCCAGCAGCGCCTGCTCGACCTGTACGAGACGCAGCCCGACTTCATCCAGCCTGAGAGCGTGCGCAACGAGATCATGCAGTTCGTGCGCCAGGGCCTCGACGACCTGTCGATCTCGCGCTCCACGTTCGACTGGGGCGTGAAGGTCCCGTGGGACGACTCGCACGTCATCTACGTCTGGGTCGACGCGCTCCTCAACTACATCACCGCCATCGGGTGGGAGGGCGGCGACCCCGAGTTCGAGCGTCGCTGGCCCGCCGTCCACATCGTCGGTAAGGACATCGCCCGCTTCCACGCCGTCATCTGGCCCGCCATGCTGATGGCCGCAGACCTGCCCGTCCCGAAGCGCGTCTTCGGCCACGGCTGGCTGCTCGTCGGCGGCGAGAAGATGTCGAAGTCCAAGTTGACCGGCATCGCGCCGCAGCAGATCAGCGATGTCTTCGGGTCCGACGCGTTCCGCTACTACTTCCTGCGCGCCATCGCGTTCGGGCACGATGGCTCCTTCAGCTGGGAGGACCTGTCGGCGCGCTATCACGCCGAGCTCGCCAACGGGTTCGGCAACCTGGCATCGCGCGTGATCGCGATGGTCGGCCGCTACTGCGACGGGGTGGTGCCGACACCCGGCTCCGAGGGCGCCGGCTCGTCGACCGAGGCCGACCTCCACATCCAGAAGACGGTTCTGGATGCCGCCGCGGCCGCCGACGAGGCCATCGAGCGTCTCGCGATCCACGAGGCGATCGCCGCGGTCTGGACTGTGGTCGACGAGCTGAACGGCTACATCACCGATCAGGAGCCATGGGTTCTCGCGAAGGACGAGGCGAACCGCGACCGCCTCGCGACGGTCCTGTACACGACGTCAGAGGGCTTGCGTGCGCTCGCGGTGCTGCTGAGCCCGGTGATGCCGAAGGCGACCGAGAAGCTATGGGCCGCACTCGGCGCGGAGGCGTCGCTCGGCGCGCTGACCGCGCAGCCGGTACGCGAGGCGGGTACCTGGGGCCAGCTTCCCGCGGGATCGGTCACTGCACCCATCGAGGGCCTGTTCCCGCGCATCGAAGAGCCCGCCGAGGCCGCGGCGGTCTCGTGACCGACGCCCCGGCGAACTTCATGCGGACCCGGCAGCGGGATCCGGATGGCGATCCTGCGTCCGAGTATCCGCCGCTTCCCGAGGCGCTCGTCGTGCCGGTGTACGACAACCACACGCACCTCGAGATCGAGGACGGCACCGAATCGCTCGAGCCGCGCGAGCAGCTCGACCGCGCGTCCAGCGTCGGCGTGCGCGGAGTGGTGCAGGTCGGCACCGACCTGGCGACCTCGCGCTGGAGTGCCGAGCTGGCATCCCACGAACCGCGGGTGCTGGCTGCCGTCGCGCTGCACCCCAACGAGGCGCCCGGGCTGGTCAACGCGGGAACGCTCGACGAGCACATCGCCGGCATCGACGAGCTCGCCGGCCGGCCTCGCGTGCGTGCCGTCGGCGAGACCGGCCTGGACTTCTATCGCACGACCGACGACACCGGACGCGCCGCACAGGTGCGCGCGTTCGAGGCCCACATCGCGATCGCCAAGGAGCGCAACCTCGCGCTGCAGATCCACGACCGGGATGCGCACCAGGACGTGCTCTCGACCCTCCGCCGCGTCGGAGCGCCCGAGCGCACGGTCTTCCACTGTTTCAGCGGTGATGCCGAGTTCGCAAAGATCCTGTCGGACGAGGGCTGGTTCCTGTCGTTCGCGGAAACCGTCACCTTCAAGAACGCCGGCCCGCTGCGCGACGCGCTCGAGGTCATCCCGCGGTCGCGCATCCTGATCGAGACCGATTCGCCGTATCTGACGCCGATGCCGTTCCGCGGCCGGCCGAACTCGTCGTACCTGATCCCGCACACCCTGCGGGCGATGGCCGCGCACCTCGGCACGGACCCGTCGATGCTCGCCGCCCAGATCTCCTCGAACACCGAGCTCGTCTACGGGCACTGGGACGACGAGCCCGTCGCGCCCCCGACCGGGCCCTTCGACCCGCACCCTGAATCCGGCGGCTCGGGCGACCCCGACTGGCAGGGCTGACCGCGTGGCCCCGCCCGGCGCCGGCCCGCTCCTGGGACCGGCGCAGATCCGCGACCTCGCGGCGGCCCTCGACCTGCAGCCGACCAAGAAGCTCGGCCAGAACTTCGTCGTCGACGGCAACACGGTGCGCAAGATCGTACGGACGGCCGGTGTCGTGGCCGGCGACGAGGTCCTCGAGGTCGGACCCGGCCTCGGATCGCTGACGCTCGGCCTGCTCGAAGCGGGCGCGCGCGTCACGGCGGTCGAGATCGAC
The DNA here is from genome assembly GCA_039917005.1 of Pseudolysinimonas sp. Lineage (GTDB taxonomy): Bacteria > Actinomycetota > Actinomycetes > Actinomycetales > Microbacteriaceae > JBDSKH01. The sequence goes on along the minus strand of JBDSKH010000258.1, from coordinate 6,571 downwards.
GGGAGGCTCGCCGCGCAGCTGCCCGTCACGGTCGAGGAGCTCATGCCGGGCGCACCGCTGACGGTGCTGCACGAGGACGCGTTGCGCGTGGGATCCGGCACGGCCGCTCCGCTGCCGGGATCGCCCGCCCGCCTCGTCGCGAACCTGCCGTACAACGTGTCGGTGCCCGTCATCCTGCATCTGCTCGCCACCGTGCCGAGCTTGCGCAGCGCGCTCGTGATGGTGCAGGCGGAGGTCGGGCAGCGGATCGCCGCACCCCCCGGCTCGAGGGTCTACGGATCGCCGAGCGCGAAGGCCGCCTGGTACGGGCGGTGGTCGGTGGCGGGGACCGTGAGCCGGCAGGTGTTCTGGCCGGTGCCGAACGTCGACTCCCTCCTCGTGGCGTTCGACCGCGCGCCCGAGCCGCCCGGCACCGAGGCGGAGCGCGCCGCGACGTTCGCACTCATCGACGCCGCGTTCGGTCAGCGCCGCAAGATGCTGAGGCAGGCCCTCAGCGAGCTGCACGGCGGGTCGGCCGCCGCCTCGGAGCGGCTCGTGGCCGCCGGCCTCGACCCGACCGCGCGGGGTGAGCAGCTCGGGGTCGACGACTTCCTTGCGCTGGCGAGAGTGGCCCGCTGAGAGGCGCCCGCGGGCGCCCGGGCGCGGTCAGAACCCCTCTCCACGGATAGCTAGGGTGGAGGGATGATCTCGCCCGTCACGCCCCGTGCGGTGCACGTGAAGGCTCCGGGCAAGATCAACGTCTTCCTCAAGGTGGGGTCGCTCGCCGACGACGGATACCACGACGTCGCCATCGCCTATCAGGCCGTCTCGCTCTACGAAGACGTACGCGTGACGGAGGCCGACGACTTCTCCGTGCAGATCGGCGGCAGCGTCGAGCTCAGCCGCGTGCCGCTCGACGGCGGCAACATCGCGATCAAGGCGGCCCGCCTGCTCGCGGCCAAGACCGGGTACGCCGGCGGCGCCCACATCCAAATCGAGAAGCACGTCCCGGTCACCGGCGGGATGGGTGGCGGGTCGGCCGATGCCGCCGCGACCCTGCTCGCGTGCGACGCCCTCTGGGGCACCGAGCTGCCGCGCGACGAGATGCTCGAGCTGGCCCGCAAGCTGGGCGCCGACGTTCCGTTCGCGTTCACCGGCGGCACCGCGATCGGAACCGGCCGCGGCGACGAGCTGTCGCCGGCCCTGGCGCAGGGATCCTTCTCGTGGGTGCTCGCCCTCGCCGACTTCGGGCTCTCGACACCCGAGGTCTACCGTGAGCTCGACGTGCACCGCGAGCGGCACGCGCAGGACATCTTCCCGGCGGATCCGCGACCGACGGTCGACACCGACGTGCTGCAGGCATTGCGTGCCGGCGACCCGCACATGCTGGCCGCCGCCATGCACAACGACCTGCAGGCGCCCGCACTGCACCTGGAGCCGTCCCTCGGTGACGTCCTCGAGATCGGCGAGCAGAACGGCGCACTGGCCGGCATCATCTCCGGGTCCGGGCCGACCGTGGCGTTCCTCGCGGCCGATGTCGACTCGGCCCTCGAGCTGCAGGTGGCGCTGTCGGCGTCGCGGCTCAACGTGGTGCGCGCGAGCGGTCCGGTGCACGGCGCCCGCATCGTCGGAGACTGATGGCGCACCTGCTCGGTGCGGAGAGCATCGCCCTCGAGTACCCGGCCAAGGTCGTGTTCGACGGCGTCACGATCGGCATCGACGAGGGCGACCGAATCGGCGTCGTCGGGCGCAACGGCGACGGCAAGTCCACCCTTCTCCAACTGCTCGCGGGTCGCATGCTCCCCGACTCCGGACGCGTCACGCGCCGGGGTGGCGTGACGATCGGGATGCTGGACCAGTCCGACGCGCTGCCCCCCGATTCGACCGTGGCCGAGCTCGTCGTCGACGGCAGGGCCGAACACGAATGGGCCGGCGACGCCCGCGTGCGCGACGTGATCGCGGGACTCGTGGGCGACATCCCGTGGGATGCGAACGTCGATTCGCTCAGCGGCGGCCAGCGCCGGCGGGTCGCGCTCGCCGCGCTTCTGACGCACGACTGGGACGTGGTCTTCCTCGACGAGCCCACCAACCATCTCGACCTCGAGGGCGTCGCCTGGCTGGCGCAGCACCTTCGGCAGCGCTGGCCGGCGAACGCGGGCGGGCTCGTGGTCGTGACGCACGACCGGTGGTTCCTCGACGAGGTGTCGACCGACACCTGGGAGGTGCACGACGGCATCATCGAACCGTTCGAGGGCGGGTATGCCGCGTACATCCTGCAGCGGGTGGAGCGCGATCGGCAGGCGGCGGCGAGTGAGTCCCGACGCCAGAACCTCATGCGCAAAGAGCTCGCCTGGTTGCGCCGAGGAGCCCCCGCGCGGTCGACGAAGCCGAAGTTCAGAATGGATGCCGCGGCGGCTCTGATCGCGAACGAGCCGCCCGTGCGCGACAGCGTCTCGCTCGCGCAGCTGTCGGTGTCGCGGCTCGGCAAGGACGTCGTGGACCTTCTGGATGTCTCGGTCAGCTATGACGACGGCGCGGGCGGGCAGCGCGAGATCCTCCACCCGCTCGAGTGGCGGATCGCACCGGGCGAGCGGACCGGCATCCTGGGCGTCAACGGCGTCGGCAAATCGACCCTCCTCGGCCTGATCGCCGGCACCGTCGAGCCGACCACCGGCCGGGTCAAGCGAGGCAAGACGGTCAAGATCGCCGTCCTCGATCAGCGGCTTGCCGACCTGGACGACATCGCGCACCTGCGGGTCAGCGCGGTCGTCGCCGACCAGCGCGCCGCGTACGTCAGCGGGGGCGTCGAGCTGTCGCCCGGACAGCTGCTGGAGCGACTGGGATTCACGAGCGCCCAGCTCTCCACTCCCGTGAAGGATCTGAGCGGCGGGCAGAAGAGGCGCCTGCAGCTGCTGCTCATCCTGCTGGAGGAGCCGAACGTCCTGATCCTCGACGAGCCCACCAACGACCTCGACACCGACATGCTCGCCGCGATGGAGGACCTGCTCGACTCCTGGCCGGGCACGCTGCTCGTGGTGTCGCACGACCGGTACCTGATCGAGCGGGTCACCGATCAGCAGTACGCCATCCTCGACGGCCGGCTGCGGCACCTGCCCGGCGGGGTGGAGGAATACCTCAAGCTGCGCGCGCACGCGGGTCGCGGTCCCTCGAAGGGTGCGGCTGGTGGTTTCGGCACGCCAGCGGGGGCGGCTGCGCAACCGGCGGGGCTGACGGGCGCCGCGAAGCGCGACGCCGAGAAGGAACTCGCGTCCACCGACCGGCGCCTGGCCAAGCTCGCCGACGCCATCCGGGCTTCCCACGAAGCGTTCGCCGCCCACGACCAGGGTGACTATGCGGGCCTCGGAGCGTTACAGGCCGAACTGGCCAAGCTCGAATCGGATGCCGCCGCTCTCGAGGAGCGCTGGCTCGAGCTCAGCGCGCAGTTAGAAGGCTGAGCGCCTCCGTCTACCAGCCGCCGCCCCCGCCACCGCCGCCGCCACCGCCGGACGATCCGCCGCCGCCGGAGCCACCACTCGACGAGCTCGACGACGAACCGGAGAACGACGATGCGACGCTCGAGGAGATGGAGCCGACGCCGGCCGCGAAGGCGCCCGCGTTGAAGGCGTTGACGTTGCCGCCGTCGTACCAGTCCGGCGGGTTCTGGTCGTAGTACTTGCCGAGCTCGGCGGCCCACTCCTTCTCGAGGCCGAACAGCACCGCGTACGGCAGCAGCTTCTCGTAGACCTTCACGATCTGCGCGTTGTCGGTCGTGCCGGCGATCGGAGCACGCTCGGCGCCGGTCACGCTCTGCAGCATCTGCAAGCGGTCGGCCTCGGCGAGCCGGATGTACTCCTTGAGCCCCAGCAGATGCTCCTTGACCTTCGCCCCCTCGGTCGTGAGCGGTTTGCGGCCGGCGACGACCGCGACCAGTCCGATGCCGAACCAGATGATGGCATTGATGCCGATGACCCCGACCGCGATCGCGACCTCGGTCTGAGAGTTGATGGACGTCAAGAGAAAGCCGATCGCCGCAACGGCGATGAAGGCGATGACGATCAGCGTGGCGACCCCGCCGCCCTTCTTGCGCAGACCGGTCGTCTGAGCCTCGAGCGCGGCGGACTTGGTCAGCGACACGACCTGGCGTCCGAGGACCGTGTCGTTCTTCTTCAGCCAGCGCACCTCGGTGGACGCGGTCGGCGTCGGCGTTGCATTGCCGATGGTGATCAGGCCCGGAGTGCGCAGCGAGAAGAACCTGCCGCCGAAGGGCGAGAACAGCGAGTTCATCACCGTGAGCTCGGTGGCATCGAGCCCGGAATCGTCGCCTCCGTCGATCTGCTGCACGCCGAAGTCCGTTCCGCCGAAGAGGCCTTCCTTGGGCCGCTCGACGATGCGCAGCTTGCGTTTGACGGCGAGGTCCATGATCGCCGCGGCCATGCCCTTCTTCGGAGCCTTGACGATGTTGGCGGCGAGGAACGGGTCGATGTCCGCCGGCGGCTCGTACTGGGCGATGATGATGCCGGTTCCGCGCGCGTCCCGCAGTTTCGTGAACCGTAGGATCAGGGCGCTGAGCGCCGCGCCGATCGCGCCGAGGATCCCGACGATCCCACCGACCGGCAGGTAGTCGAAGATGCTGAAGTCGGCCGGGGCGAAGGTGCCGGCGGGGAAGCCCAGCGCGATTGTCATGTTCTCATAGGGCCCCACGTCCGATACGCGAGCGGTAACGGTCCCGTCACCCTGGTCGGCGATCTCGCAGCCGTTCGCCTCACCGTCGCTGCCGAAGTAGCAGTCCGTGCTCTGCAGCGATCCCGCGAGACCGTCCCTCAGGTTCACGGTGGCCGACACCTCACCGAACGGCTGGCCCCACCTCAGGCCGTTGGTGTCCCAGTAGAACTCGTCGTCGTCCGTGTTGGCGAAGTACCGCGTGACGTTCTCGACCGTGTAGCTGATCACGTAGGTCTGCTGCCCGTGGACGAAGACGTCGCCGTCGCCGATCTGGATGACGATGTTCTCCGAGTCGACGTTGGTCTCGTAGTTCCAGTCGCGACCGTCGGCATCGCGCACCGACTGCACGTGCAACCGGACGGGATGGCCGTCGTAGACGACCGGGATCACCCGCAGGATTCCGTGGTTCTGGTCGGACGTCGGGAATTCGGCGACCAGGGTCTCGGTGATGGTCGCCTCCGACCGCCCGTCGCCGGTGAGACCGAGGTCGTAGACCCCGTCGAACGAGTCGAAGGTGAACGCCGAGGTGTCCGACCCGAACGCTCCGACGGCGGGAAGATCACTATCCGCTGGCGGGACGGCGGAGGCGGCCGCGACGGGGGACAGCGCCAGCACGAGTGCGGCGGTCAGGAGCAGGACAGCGCGAGCCGGGTTCTTCACGCGTCGAGCGTAACGGTCACCTGGGCAGCGGGCTAGGCTCGCGCTCGTGCCCGTCTCCCCCCGAGGTGTTCCCGCCCGGCGGACCTCCACTCGAATCGCCGGCCTCGGCGTCTTCCTCCCGGAGTCGACGCGCGCCACGGCCGAGACCGAGCGCCTGCTTCGCACCGGCAACCCGGGGTTGAAGCTGGCGACGGGCCTGATCCACCGGATGACGGGGGTCGAGACCGTGCATGTCCGGCCCGAGGGCTGGGAGGCATCCGATCTCGCCGTCGCCGCCGCCCGGCAGGCGATGGCGGAGGCGCCGGGCCCCATCGACCTCGTGCTGTTCGCGAGCGCCAGCCAGGATCTGGTCGAGCCCGCCACGAGCCACATCGTCGCCGCGAAGCTCGGGCTCGAGGCTCCGGTCATGGACGTCAAGAACGCCTGCAACTCGGTGGTGAACGCGATGCAGGTGGCCGACGCCCTCATCCGGAGCGGGCAGTACCGCCGGGTGCTCATCGCGAGCGGCGAGGGGCCGAGTGTCGCCGTGCGCTGGGACCTGCGTGATCACGAGGAGTTCATCCGGTCGTTTCCCGGCTACACGATGAGCGACGGCGGTGCGGCGCTCGTGATGGAGGCCGACGACTCGGGCGAGGCCGGCATCCTGGCCTCGAAATTCGTGGCCGTCTCGAGGCACTGGCAGGTCGGCACGCTTCCCGGCGGCGGCACCATGCGCCCGCACGACGCCGACGCCGCGTACTTCGACATGGACGGGCGCGCCCTGCAGCAGGCGTTCCTGGAACTCGGGCCGCAGCCCGTGCTCGATCTGCTCGCCGAGAACGACTGGACCTGGGACGACTTCGACCTGGTCGCGATCCATCAGGTGGCGCTGCCGTACCTGCCGCCGATCTTCGAGCGGCTCGGAGTGCCCGCCGACCGCACGGTCCTGACCATCGCGGAGCATGGCAACCTCGCCTCGGTGACGCTGCCGCTGCAGCTCCATCTCGCACGCGAGCGCGGCATGGTGCGCGCGGGATCGCGTGTCCTGCTGATCGGGCTGGCCGGGGGGATCAGCCTCGGGCTCGTGGCGGTGCAGTTGTGACCCCCGCCGGTCGAGTAGCCGCCAGGGGCGGCGCGTCGAGACCCCTCACCGTCGTCGTCCCGATGCTGAATGAGGCGGCCGGCATCGGCCCGACGCTGCAGGCGCTCGCCGCTCAGCGCGACGCCGACT
>JBDSKH010000257.1:0-7577 GCA_039917005.1 Pseudolysinimonas sp. | reverse complement strand
GCGAGATGCTGGTGATCGGGTTGTCGACGACCTCAACGTCGGCGAGATCACCGATCGTGAAGCGGTCCGGTTTGACGACGGATCCATCGGGCAGGGTGACCGGTCCGCGCCCGCCGAGCAGCGGCAGGGCGGCGATGTCGTCGGCCGTCGCGAGGCGCTGCCCCGCCTGCACGGTGAGGGTCGAGCCGTCTTCGGTGATCTGGCCGGCCGCGAGCAGCACGCCGTTGTTCTTGAGAGCATCGCGGATCGACTGCGACGTGAAGCCGTTGGCGAGCAGGGTGTCGAGATCGGGGGTGATCGTGACGCGCTTGCCGGTGGTGCCGAGCAGCGCAGCCTCGCGTACGCCGTCGAGCTGCTGGATGTCGGTGATCGTCGAGGCCTCGAGGCGCGCCGACAGTTCGTCGCTGTCGAGATCGCTGGTCACCGCGATCTGGATCACCGGGAAGTCGTCGAGCGATCCGGTCAGCACGTTGACCTGCGCGGCATCCGGCAATGTCGTCAGCCGGTTGATCGCGAGCTGCACCTTCTGCTCGGCGGTCGCGATGTTGGTGCCGTAGACGAACGACGCCGACACCGTCGACGCGCCGGATGTCGAGGTCGCGACCGTGCCGTCGAGGCCGGGCACGCCCTGGATCGCCGTCTCGATCGGCGTCGACACGTCGGTCTCGACGACGTCGGGACTCGCCCCGGGATAGGTCGTGACGATGACGAGCTGCGGGATGTTGAGCGACGGGAAGAGGTCCTGCTTCAGCGTCGAGAGCGCGAACGCTCCGAAGCCTGCCACCACGATCGTGAGCAGCGCGATGAGCGCGCGGTTGCGCAGGCTGAACACGGACAGCAGGTGCACGGGTCTCCTCGTGGTGAAAGGGAAGATGGCACACCGCTGTGCACTGGGATTTCAGTATCGCAACGTGTACGGGCGGAACCGTACTCCCGCGGGATGAATGCGTGCTGCCAGACGGGCCCGGCGGCCGGGCTCAGACCACCGCCGACAGCTCGTCGTCGCCGACGGGCATCGGAGTGCGGGCGACGTCGCCCCAGGCGGCGGTCAGGGCGTCGACGGCCCGGTCGATCAGGTCGGCCGGATGGCTGAACGGGATGCGGATGAAGCGCTCGAAGACCCCGTCGATGCCGAAGCGCGGGCCGGCCGCGATCACGAGACCGTGGTTGCGCGAGGCGAGCGCCAGCTGGGAGCTGACCGGGGCGCCCAGGTTCACCCAGACCGTCAGGCCGCCCTCGGCGTGCGGGACGTTCCACTGCGGGAGGCTCCGGGCGAGTCGGGCGACGAGATGGTCGCGGCCTTCGCGGAGATAGGCGCGGCGGTCCTCCAGGATGCGGTCGTACTCGGGAAGCAGCTCGAGCAGGATGAGCTGCTCCAGGATGGGCGTGCCGAGGTCGAGGGCGAATCGCACTCGGGTGGCGCGCTGGATCAGCTCCCGGTCGGCGCGGATCCACCCGATCCGCAGGCCGCCCCACACGGTCTTGCCGACCGACCCGACCGTGACCGCGCGTCCGACCGCGGCGAACGGCGCGCGTGGAGCCTGGCCGTCGAGCCCCAGCTCGCCCATCGTCTCGTCGACGACCAGGGTCGTCCCCTGCCGGGTCGCGAGGTCGACCGTGCGCTCGCGTAGCTCCGGCGACATCGAGCGGCCGGTCGGGTTGTGGTAGTCGGGCATGAGGTAGCCGATGGTCGGGCTGGTGCGCTGGAAGGCCTGCTCGAGGGCGAGCTCGTCCCACCCCTCGTCGGTCGTGACCGGAACAGGGACGAGCCGCGCACCACTCGCCCGCAGCGCCTCGAAGGCGTGCGGGTAGCTCGGCGCCTCGACGAGCGCGCGGTCTCCGCGCGACAGCAGGGTGCGGGCCAGCAGGCCGATCGCGTGCTGGGCACCGATCGTGATCATGATCTCGTCGGCGTCGGTCGGAAGACCGCGCGCGGCGTAGCGGTCGGCGAGCGCCTGCCGCAGCACACGCAGGCCGAGCGGGTCGAATCCGGACTCGCCGAGGAAGGAGGGGAGCAGCGCGGCGGCGCGCTCGGTCGCGGCCGCCACCGCGGGGACCGCGGGGAGGGTCGCCTTGCTGAAGTCGAGGAAGCCGGGCGTCGCGATCGGGTCGGGAGCGCCTGCGGAACCGCGCGACGGCAACCGGACGACACTCCCTGAGCCGCGGATGCTGTCGAGATAGCCCGAGTCGCGGAGGTCCGCGTAGGCGGCCGAGACGGTGGTGCGGCTGAGCCCGAGATGGGCGGCGAGCTCGCGTTCCGCCGGGAGCCGGGTGCCGAGCGCGAGCCGGCCGTCGAGCACGAGCAGCCGGATGCGGTCGGCCAGCGCGGCGTAGGCGGGGCCTGGACCTGATGTGCGCCAGTTCTGGATGAGCGTGCCGAGTGCGCGGGCGGAGAGCGATGTCACGCGAGCCACCCTACCCGGATTGGACCCTTGTGAGAAGTCCAATTTGGGCATTGGATGACACCATGAGCGAATTGGCCACATCCCCATTCCCGGGGACGCGCATGATCTGGGCGCGCCGGATCGGCCAGTTGCTGATCGGCCTCTTCCTCTACGGGATCGCCATCGCGCTCATGGTGCGTGCCGGCATCGGCGTCTCACCGTGGGACGTCCTGACCCAGGGCGTCTCACATCAGACCGGCCTGCCGTTCGGGCTCGTGACCAACCTCATCGGTGTCGCGGTGCTCCTGCTCTGGATCCCGATCCGCCAGCGTCCCGGTGTCGGCACGGTGCTCAACGTCCTGCTGATCGGACCCAGCGCCCAGCTGGGTCTGTGGCTCATCCCGCAGCAGACGTCGCCCGTCATCCAGGGCCTCGTCTACACCGGCGGGCTCGTGCTGCTCGCCATCGCCACCGGCCTTTACATCGGAGCCCGCCTCGGCCCCGGACCGCGCGACGGTCTCATGACCGGCCTGCACAAGCGCACGGGCTGGAAGATCTGGATCGTGCGGACCGCGATCGAGGTGACGGTGCTGACGATCGGCTGGCTGCTCGGCGGCCAGGTCGGGATCGGGACTGTGGCCTTCGCGCTGCTCATCGGGCCGATGGTGAACCTGACCCTGCCGCTGCTCAAGGTGCCGGAGAAGGCGGCCCCAGCATCCACTGAGACCGCCCCCGCCGTACCCTGACCCCGAACTACAGGTTGCGCTCTGCGAACTCCTTCATCGCGTCGCGCACGAAGGTCGCTCCCTCGTTGCCGCCGTAGTTCTTCGCGAAGCGGTCGTCGGCGACGTACATCTCGGCCAGGCCGCTGTAGTAGTCCTTCGACGCTCGCCCCTCGGGCGTGCGCGGAGTTCCCGGTATGCCGCTCAGCCAGTCGTACTGGCGTTGCGCCACGGCCTGGGCCTCCTCGCTCTGCGGGGTCGCCCCACTCGAGGCCGCGTCCTTCCACGCCTCGATCAGCTCGGCCGCCGCGATCATGAAGTCGTCCTTCTGATCCTGCGACTTCGAGCGCCACCAGGCGTCGCTTTCCGCGTAGGCCTTCTTGCCCCAACGCTGCTCGACCTCGTCCTTGTACTGCGTGTGGTCGAAGCCATCGAACATCTTGTCTGCCATCGGTTTCTCACCTCCTTCCAGTTCCGTGATGGTGCGCTCGACGCTGGCCCTCAGCCGGCCGAGTCGCTCTTGCTCGTGAGAGAGCCATTCCAGGTGCGAGCGCAGCGCGACGGAATCGTCGCGTTGCCCGGCAAGCACCTCGCCGATCGCGGGGATGCCGAGTCCGAGCTCGCGCAACAGCAGAACGCGCTGCAGGCGCACCAGGGCATCGGCGTCGTAGTAGCGGTACCCGTTGCCGCCGATGCGGCTCGGTTTCACGAGACCGACGTCGTCGTAGTGACGCAACGTGCGGCTCGTGGTGCCCGCCAGGCGCGCAATGTCCTGGATGCTCCAGTCCTGCCCTGTCATGGCCTTCTCCTTTCCGGATGCGACGCTACGGGTTGACGTTACGTCAAGGTCAAGGTCGAGGTCGAGGTCGAATCCAGGATCAGGACTTGCGCGGTGCCCACACGCGATATATCGTGACTTTCGACCACACGCGATATATCGCGTATCGATGCAGGTGAAGATGGATGGAGGCCGAGATGGCCCAGGAGAAATGGCTCGTCGACGGCCCCAAGACGATCGACATCGAGAGCGCCGGCTCTCTTAAGGTGGGCCTCATCGGAGGGCAGATCGACATCGTCGCCCACGATGAGCCCGGCGTGCGGGTCGAGGTCCACTCGGTCACCGGCAAGCCGCTCAAGGTGAGCATCGATGGCGACACCGTCGAGATCGACCACCCCCAGCTCAGCTGGGACAACTGGATCGACGTGTTCAAGAGCTGGACCGGCCGCGCCAAGGCCGACGTCAGCGTCATGGTGCCCCGCGACATGAAGGTCAAGCTCGGCGTGGTCAGCGCCAGCGCGCTGCTCAGCGGCACGACCGGCGACGCGAGCCTCAGCACCGTGAGCGGCGAGGTCGTCGTCGACGGCGTCTCCGGCGACCTGTCGCTCAACTCGGTCAGCGGAGAGCTCACCGTGCGCAACCACACGGGCAAGATCGACGCGCACAGCGTGAGCGGCGACGTGACCGCGGCCGGCACGCTGCACCGTTTCGCGGGCGACAGCGTCAGCGGAGCGATCATGCTCGACACGGCCGGCATCCCCGACGAGATCCGTGCCAACACGGTCAGCGGAGAGATCACCGTGCGGCTGGAATCCGACACCCCCGCGTCCTACACCCTCAACAGCGTTGGCGGCCGGCTGCAGGTCGGCGACACCGCCATCACCGGCGTCAAGGGCCGCATCACCGGCAAGTGGGGCGAGCTCGACAAGACCTGGACCGACCTGCGCGTCAACTCTGTCGGCGGCGACATCAACGTCCTCCGGCAGGTTCGGGTATGAGTCCGGCCGTCTTCGCGCACGGACACCTGCGGCTCTACCTGCTGAGCCTGCTGGCCGAGCGCTCCATGCATGGATACGAGCTCATCCAGGCGTTGAGCGACCGGTTCGGGGGCACCTACGTCCCCAGCGCGGGAACCATCTACCCGCGTCTGGCCAAGCTCGAGGAGGAGGGTCTCGTGACCAAGGAGGCCGACGGCCGCAAGACCGTCTATGCGATCACCGATGCCGGCCGCACCGAGCTGGACGCCCGGGCCGGAGACCTCGACGGGATCGAGAGCGAGCTGAGCGACTCGGTGCGCCGGCTGGCCGACCAGGTGCGGACATCGGTCACGGATGCGATGAAGACGCTGCGCGCCGATCTCGCGGCCGCGGCGCGCGAGGCCCGCGACGACTCCCAGGCGAACCACTTCACGCAGACGCCAGAGGGCGACGATGTCCGCGTCCAGTCGCGCTACCGGCTGAACGAGGCCGAGGCCGCCCTGTCCGAGTTCCGCGCCGACCTGAAGGCGGACCTGCGCACCCGCGCCGCATCCGGCGTGCTCGAGCAGAAGGTCGTCGACGTGCTGACCACGCGGCTGCGCGAGGTCCGCGGCGAGATCAGCGCGCTGCTGCGTTAGCCGGCATCACCCCGACCGCGGCCGTGCCGTCGAGGTCGTCGTCGTGCACGGCGACGGCACGCAGGCCGGCGTCCTCCATCAAGGACACGGTTCCCGGGGCCTGACGCACGCTCGTCTCGATCAGCAGGGCGCCGCCCGGCGCCAGCCACTCGGCGGCGCTCGCGATCACGCGGCGTTGCACGTCCAGGCCGTCGGCACCGCCGTCCAGGGCGACGAGCGGCTCGTGGTCGCGGGCCTCAGAGGGCATCAGGGCGATCTCGCCGCTCGGCACGTACGGCGCGTTGGCGATCAGGATGTCGACCCCGCCCCGCAGGTCGCGCGGCAGCGCCTCATACAGATCGCCCTCGAAAACGCGCGCGGGATCGAGGTTGCGCCGCGCCGCCCGGACCGCCACCGGGTCGATCTCGCCCGCGTACACATCGGAGCCCGGGAGCTCGGCGACGAGCGCGGCGGCCACAGCCCCGACCCCGGCACACAGTTCGACGACGACCGGCGCGCCGGCCCGCGTGCCCGAGAGCGAGGCGGCGTGCTTCAGCGCCGCGGCGACCAGCACCTCCGTGCGGCGGCGGGGAACGAACACTCCGGTCTCGACGGCGACCCGCCGGCCGCGGAACTCCGCCCAGCCGACGATCACCTCGAGCGGCTCGCCCGCCTCGCGACGCGCGATCATCAGGTCGAGTGCGGCCCGGTCCGGCGCGGCCTCCATCAGCAGAGCCGCCTCGTCCTCGGCGAAGACGCAGCCGGCGGCGCGCAGACGCGACACGACCGCGCTCGCCGCCGCGGCATCCATCGTCAGCTCGCGAAGGCGATCGGCAGGGACAGGTCCTGCACGCGGTCGGCCGCCGCGGTGTGGTCGTTGCGGGTGTAGACGGCGCACGCCACGGCGCGGCAGTCGACGTGATCGTCGGACGCCTCCGGTACCTCGAGGTACGCGGTGAACGTGCCCGCCTCGCGGTCGTCGTAGCTACGGGCGCCGAACAGCTTCCAGGCCCAGTCGTCGTTGATCCAGTTGCTCGGGGCGAACTGGACCGCACCCTCCTCGACATCCTGCTCGCCGCCCGCCGGGATCCCGCCGAGGCAGGGGCCCGGCTTGGTGGTCGGGTCGTCGGGGATCGCGCAGATCGCCACGTAGATCCCGCGGTCGGGGTCGTACCCGGATCCGGTGACGACGATGAGGTCGCCGGGCCGGAGAGCGGACGTGTCAGCCTCGCCGGCCGGCGCGCCCGTGGCGTCGGCGGCGGAGATCTCGATGGTGCGCTCGCGCCCGTCGTCGCCCGTCGCGGCGGCCGTGAGCGGCCACTCCTCGGCGCTCGGGACCTGGTGCGAGACGCCCTGATCACGGTGCGTGAGGATCGGCACGGCGATGACCGCGACGGGGATCAGCAGCACGACGATGACGGCCCCGATGATCCACGGCCAGCGACGTCTGCGCGTTTTCTCCACCGCGCAAGTGTATGAAGTGCAGCCGGGCGCACGCCGGGTGTACGCTCTCCCTCCGTGACCGACGACCCCGGCGAAACCGGGACGACCCCTGACGCCTCACCCGACCTCCGACCGGACGCACCGGTCAAGCGCTGGATGATCGGCGAACCCCTCTCCTCCGACAAGCTCGAGGGTCAGCTTCTTCCGAAGCACCTGGCGCTTCCGATCTTCGCGAGCGACCCGCTGTCTTCCGTGGCCTACGCGCCGCAAGAGCTGCTCATGATCCTGCTCATCGGAGGCCTCGGTTTCTTGAGCTATGGGCCGTTCGTCGCCCTCGCCGTCGTCGTCCTACTCACTGTCGTCGTGCTGTCATACCGCCAGCTCATCAAGGCATACCCCAGTGGTGGCGGTGACTACGAGGTCGCGAGCAAGAACATCGGCGAGAAGGCCGGCCTCATCGTCGCGTCGGCCCTGCTGGTCGACTACGTGATGACGGTCGCCGTATCGGTGGCCAGCGGCGTCGACAACATCATCTCCGCAATCCCCGCGCTCAACCCCATCCGCGTCGAACTCGCCGTCTTCTTCGTTGTGCTGCTCGTCGCGGTCAATCTCCGCGGCGTACGCGAATCCAGCAAGGCATTCGCCTTCCCGACCTA
>JBDSKH010000256.1:0-7331 GCA_039917005.1 Pseudolysinimonas sp. | reverse complement strand
GCGAAGATGTCCTGCATCTTCTCGTCGATCTCGTCGATGATCGTGAGCAGGTCCTTGCGGGTCGCCGAGAGGTCGGCGAGCTGCTCGGTCAGGAACTTGTGGCGCTGCTCGAGGGCGGCGAACTCCTCGAGGGCGAGCGGGTTCACCCGGCCGAGCTGCGCGTACTTGCGTTCGGCGGATGCCAGGCGCGCCTGTTGCTTGGCGCGCACGTACGGGGTGGTCGCCACCTCTTCTGGTCGTGCTGGTTGAGTGGCCTCCGCAGGAGGCGTGTCGAAACCGTCCGCAGGTTCCTCGCCGGAGGTCTCGACACCTGTGTCGCTCTGCGACTCGCTACTCGACCCGCTCACGTCAACGGGGACAGGGACATCGGGGCCGTACTCGGCGACGAGCACCTCCTCCTCGAGACCGAGCTCCTCAGCGGCGCGCTCGAGCAGCGTCGACAGATGCAGCTTCTTCTCGTAGGCCTGCATCTCGAGGCCGTGCACGTTCTCGTTGAGCGCCGCGAGCCTGTCGCGCAGCGTGCCCTCGTTGCGGCGGAGCTCACCGAGCTCCTCGTTCTGCTTCGAGCGGTCGGCCTCGGCCGCGGCCAGCGCGACCCGTGCCTCGGACACCGAGCGGTCCGCCGAGTCCAGCACGGCCGGCAGTGCCGTCAGCACGTTCGTCGCGGCCTCGACCTGATGCTGGCGCAGCACGGCGAGCCGCGCGGCCTCCTCGGCGGCGGCGCGCTCGGCCTCGAGCTGACGCTGCAACGCGTCGGCCTGTGCGAGCTGCGCGCGAACCCGTTCGCGTGCGGTCTCCAGGTCGACCCGGGTCTGCACCTCGGCCGCGCGGGCGTTCTCGAGCTCGACCAGCAGTGCGTCGCGGGACGAGACATCCAGGATGGGGCGCGGCGTCGAGGCGTGCTCGTCGCGTTCCGAGATCGCGTGCGCGACCGCGGCATCCGCCACCTCGACCGATTCGGTCAGCGTGCGGACGGCCTCGGCGAGCCGCTCGCCCTCGGCGGACGCCGCTTCCAGGGACACGCGCGAGCGCCCGAGGGCTTCGCTGCGCTCCGCCAGCCGGGCGTCGAACTCCTTCAGCGCGGTGACGGCCTGTGCGGCGTCGATCTGGGCCAGGTCGAGGGCTTCGCGCTTCTCGGCCAGGGCGAACTTGCGACGCTCGATCGCGGTGGTGACCTCGACCAGGCGCTCCTGCGCGGCATCCCGCTCGGCGACCAGTTCGAGCTTGCTGCGCCCGGCGCCCGATCCGCCGCGCAGCACGTGCTCGGTGAGCACGTCGCCCTCGCGCGTGATGACGGTCAGGTCGCCCAGCTTCCGCAGCGCGGGCCAGGCCGCGCGCGCCGCATCCAGGTCGTCGACGACGACGACCCGTGCGAGCAGCCCCCGCACGCCGTCCGGCGCGGTCACCAGGTCGGCGGCCGCCTCCGCGCCCGCGGGCAGTCCTCCGAGCGGGTCGGCCCCCGC
The DNA here is from genome assembly GCA_039917005.1 of Pseudolysinimonas sp. Taxonomy (GTDB): domain Bacteria; phylum Actinomycetota; class Actinomycetes; order Actinomycetales; family Microbacteriaceae; genus JBDSKH01. Next base: position 5,868 of record JBDSKH010000256.1, on the reverse strand, counting down.
GGCATCCGCGACGACGATCTCGACACGCCCCGCGTCGCCCGACCGCACGGACCCAAGGGCGGCGAGCGCCGCATCCCGGTCGTCGGCCAGCACAGCATCGGCGAGCGTGCCGAGCGCGGCGGCGATGGCGGCCTCGTACCCGGCGCGGACCTGCATGTGCTCGGCGACGAGGCCCCGGATGCCGCGCGCCCCGACGATGCTGCCCGACCCGTCCTTCTGATCGACGGCCAGCGAGAGCGCACCGGTTCGCGCCGCGAGCGCGTCGCGTTCCCGCTCCGAGGTGTGCAACTCGTCGCGCAGGGTCTCGACCTCGGCCTGCAGATCTCGGACGGTGGCCTCGGTCGCGTCGACGGCCGCCGCGAGCACCCCGTCCTCCGAGACGGCACCGTCGGCGCCCTCGAGGGCGAGCAGCTCGGCGCGCGCCTGCTCACGTCGCTGTTCCGCCTCTTCGAGAGCGGTGCGCGAGCGCTCCAGCTCGACCTGCGTCGCCGCGCGGCGCGACTCGGCGGCGTTGACGAGGCCGGCCAGCCTGCCCTGCTCCAGATCGTGCTGCGACACGAGGGCGCTCTGCTCGCTGATCTCCTCATCGAGCGAATCGAGGCTGCCCTTCGCGGTCGCCATCGCGGCCGACGTGCGCCCGAGCGCATCCTCCGACTCGGTGACGCCGGTCGCCAGACGCGCCGCCTCTTCGCGGGCCTCTTCGATCATCCGCGGCGAGATGGTGGTCACCATGCCCGGGAGCTCTGCCTGCTGACCGAGCAACGCGAGCCGCTGGTTGGCGAGCGTGTACAGCGAGCGGAGGTGGTCCTGCTCCGTTTCCAGGCCGAAGCTCACGCTTCGGGCGTCGTCGACGGCATCCCCCGACATCGTCTGCTCGAGGCGGCCCTGCCGCAGCTTGGCCTGATCGAGCTGCTCCTGCAGGACCAGCCGCTCGGTCTTGCGCTCGCTCTCGCCCCTGCTGACGACATCGATCGACTCCCGGAGCTCGACGACCTCGTCGGCGAGCAGGCGTGCTTTCGCATCGCGCACGATGGCGGCGATGGTCTGGGCCTCGCGGGCGATCTCGGCCTGATGCCCGAGCGGCTTGAGCTGGCGCCGGATCTCGCCGGCGAGATCGCTGAGACGCGTCAGGTTGGCCTGCATCGCCTCGAGCTTGCGCAGGGTCTTCTCCTTGCGTCTGCGGTGCTTGAGGATGCCGGCGGCCTCTTCGATGAAGCCGCGTCGCTCTTCTGCCGTGGCATGCAGCACCTGATCGAGCTGACCCTGCCCGACGATGACGTGCATCTCGCGGCCGAGGCCGGAGTCGGATAGCAGCTCCTGCACATCGAGCAACCGGCACTGCTCGCCGTTGATCGCGTACTCGCTGCCGCCATTGCGAAAGAGCGTGCGCGAGATCGTGACCTCGCTGTACTCGATCGGCAAAGCGCCGTCGGCGTTGTCGATGGTGAGCAGCACCTCGGCACGGCCGAGCGGCCCCTTCGTGGCGGTGCCGGCGAAGATGACGTCCTCCATCTTTCCGCCGCGGAGGGTCTTCGCGCCCTGCTCGCCCATGACCCAGGCGAGCGCATCGACGACGTTGGATTTGCCGGAGCCGTTGGGGCCGACGACGCACGTGACCCCCGGCTCGAAGGCGAACGTGGTGGGTTGCGCGAAGGACTTGAACCCCTTGAGGGTCAGGCTCTTCAGGTACACAGAACTCCCACTAACACGGTCGCGGCGAACGATCAACGGTACCGGATGCGCTTTGACACGTTGTAACGGCCGCCGATAGCCTGGGGCACCCACCGACGGAGGAAGCCTCATGGTGTGGCGCCGCCGCAATGTGCTCCTCGGACTCCCGGTCCTGCTCCTCCTCGCTGCCTGCGCGCCCACTCCGGCGCCCGAGCCGACGCCCAAGACCCCTGCCGAGGCCTGCGTCGATCTCGAGGCCGCCGTGCACGAGTTCTACGAAATCGCGAGCCCCAACTCGATGATCACCGAGCTGAAGCCGTGGCAGCTTCCCGACGTCAATGGATTCCAGATCCCCCACCCGACGTGCGCATTCGAGGTGCGCCCCGATCCGGCGACCCTCCCCGGCGACCGGTTCACGATCGAGACGTTCTACGTACACTACGAAGAGGAGCTCACGCAGGTGCTGAAGGACAGGCTCGAGGGCGCCGGGTACGTGCAGAAGGATCGCAAGGTGCGCAACTGGTCGGTCATGAAGCTCGGCGTCTTCTACAGCGCCTCGATGCTGATCTTCATGGAGGGCGACGGCCAGGCCTATTCCGAAGCGGCCGAAGGTCAGGTGCTCGACCTGTCGATAAGCCAAGGTTGAGGGGTGTCCGACTTCACCCTCGAGCAGCTGCCGATCCCCCAGACCCTGGAAGGAGAGGGCGGCCCGGACTTCGTCGCGGCCGTCGAGGCTCGCAACGCGGCCGAGATCGCCGGCTACGGCACGGCCGAAGCGGCGTACCCGCCCGAGGAGCTTCTCCCCTTCTGGCACGACCCGAACGAACCCAAGGTGCTGTGGGGCGCCCGCGTCGACGGCCGCATCATGGGCCGGGCGATCCACGAGTGGCAGCTCGATGACGAATCGGTGGGCTGGGTGCACCTGCACGTTCATCCGGACGTCTGGGGCCGCGGCATCGGCCGCGCCCTCGCCGACGCCGTCGAGGAGCACGCGCGCTCGGTCGGGCGCTCGCGCCTGATCACCTACGCCGTCTCGACGGATGCACCCGGTGAGCGCCTGGTCCCTCCGACCGGTGCCGGGTCTGTGCCGGCCGGCAACCGCGAGGTGCGGTTCCTTCTCGCGCGTGGCTGGCGGCTCGAGCAGATCGCGCGGGCCAGCCGGTTCCCGTTGCCGCTCGACGCGCAGGATGTCGCGGCCCGCCGCCTCGAGGCCGAGCGTCACGCGGGCGACGTCTACCGCATCCACACCTGGTCGGGACCGACGCCCGACCGTTGGGTCGCCGACCAAGCCCTGCTCTTCACGCGCATGAGCACGGAGGAGCCGACGGCCGGGCTCGAGACCCCCGAGGACCCGTGGGACGAGGACCGCGTGCGCCAGTACGACGCGCTGCAGGCCGCCGGGCCTCGAGACCTGCTGACCGCCGCTGCCGAGCACGTGCCCACCGGAACGCTCGCGGGATTCACGCAGCTCGGGGTACCGTCCGACGCCGATCGCCCGGTCACCCAGGAGGACACGCTCGTCCTCCGCGAGCACCGCGGCCACCGGCTCGGGATGCTGCTCAAGGTCGCGAATCTGCAGTACCTCGAGCAGGTGGCGCCGGGCCACCCGGCAGTGCTGACCTGGAACGCCGAGGAGAACCGCGCGATGCTCGACGTCAACGAGGCCGTCGGATTCGTCCCGATCGGCTACGAGGGCGCCTGGCGACTGGACCTCTAGCCCGCTACCCTCCCGCGCGCTGCGCCCGGACGATCCGCGCGATCCCGACGCGCGACCCGACATCCCAGCGCCGGAAGATCGCGCCGACGTGCTTCTCGACGGTCTTCACGCTGAGGCCGAGGTCTCCGCCGATCTCGGCGTTGCCGGCACCGACCGCGATGCGCTCGGCGACGGCCGCCTGGCGGGGCGTCAGGGCGGCCGCGGGCGCCAGGCCCGGATCGGGGAACAGTTCCGCGATGCGGGCGGCGACAGCGAACCGGCTGGCGGCACCGAAGGCGGCCAGCACCCGGGACACGTGTGCGCGCACCGTGTGCTCGGAGAGATGCAGATCGGCGGCGATCTCCCGGTTGGCGAGCCCCTCGGCGATCATCAGGGCGATATCGCGCTCGCGTTCGGAGAGGCCGGCCCACTCGCTGCCGGCGATCGGCCGGAGCCTCCGGCCGGCGGCACGCAGCTCGCGGGCCGCGGAACGCCGTGCGGAGAGGTGGCCCGACTCGTCGGCCGACTCGACCATCGCCTCGAGGCGCGCACTCGCATCGCCCGCGCGGGACGCCGCGATCCGTGCGCGGGCCGCGACGATCTCACCCTCCGCGGCCTCGACGGCGCGCCCCTGAGCACGCGCGGACGCCACGGCACGGTCGGCCCACTCGACGGCCGACTCGGCGTCGCCGCGCATCAGGGCGACCCGGCTCGTCAGGCGCTCGACGGTGGAGTTCGCGCTCGGGCTCTCGAGGAGCGGTTCCGCCTCGATCATCCAGGACTCCGCCGCATCCAGGTCGTTCTCGATGGCCGCCGCCGCGACGAGCAGTTCGAGGCCGAGCCCGCGATCGACGATCGTGAAGGCCGAGAGCCGGGAGTCGCCACCCGCGAGCAGTGCGAACCGCGCCGAACGCTGGACGTCGCCCACGGCGACGAGCCCGAACGCCGTGAGCAGGTAGCAGCCGCGCGTGAGGTAGTCGCGCGCCACCGGAGTCGCGACCTCCAGCCGGTCGGCGAGCGCTCGCACCTCGGCGCGTTCGGCGGCGTTGCCGCGCACGAAGGTCTCGGTGCACGCGACGAGCAGCAGCAGGATCTCGTTCGCAGTGGGAGGGATCGTCGCCAGCAGCTGGGCCGCATCCGCGATCCGGCCGCGGAACACCAGAAGCCGCACCCGCATGATCGTCATGACCACGCCGAATGGATGCGGGAACGGGGTGCCGACGTCGCCCCGCTCGACGAACTCTGCCGCGAGGTCCAGTCGCGCGCACGCCAGGGACGCCTCGGCGAGCAGGTAGCGGACGAAGTCCCCGGTGGGGCCCGACGGGATGGTGTCGATGTCGGCGAGCGCGATGGTGAGGGTATCGGGGCCGGGCGCCTGCTCCCCCGCGGCGGCCAGCCCGCGCGCGGCGCGGGCGAGCGCTAGCGCCCCGGGGTCGCCGGCGGCACGGACGGCGGCATCACCCAGCTCGACCGCGCCCGTGAAGTCGCCGGCCATGAAGCGGGAGAAGGAGCGGAGCCCCAGATCCCACGCCTCGTCGGGATGCGGCGCCGCAGAATCGGAATTCGCGCGCTCGGTGGCGAGGTCCATGTCGGCGGCTACCACCGCATCCAGGACCCGCTCGAGGGTCGACCACCTCGTCACGAGGCGTCCAGGGGTCTGCCCGGGGCGCGGATGCGCTGGCGCTGTGCCTGCTGACTGCCAACGCGGATGCGCTGACAGTGCGCACAGAAGTGCGAGCCGCGGTTCATGAAGCTCTCGCGCACGATCGGGCGTCCGCAGCGCGGGCAGGGCAACCCCGTCTGCCCGTACGCATTGAGCGACTGGGAGAAGTAGCCGGAGGCTCCGTTGACGTTCACGTACTGGTAGTCGAAGCTCGTGCCGCCGTCGGCGAGCGCCTTACCGAGCACGAGCCGCACCTCGGCGAGCAACGTCGTCGCGCGCGGCCGGCTCAGCGAGCGCGTCGGCTGGTCGTAGTGCACCCGCGCGGCCCAGAGCGCCTCGTCGGCATAGATGTTGCCGATGCCGCTGATCAGGGTCTGATCGAGCAGGGCGCGCTTGATCGTCGTGTCCTTGCTCGCGAGGGCCGCCAGGAACCGGCGGTCGTCGAAGAGCGGGTCCAACGGGTCGCGGGCGATGTGGGCGACCTGGCTCGGGATGAGCTGTGGTTCCTGGCCGGACGACGTATCCGGGGCCGGCATCAGATGGTCGACCGCCATGGAGCCGAAGATCCGCTGGTCGACGAAATCGATCCGGAGCGGGCCGGCGGTCGGATGCGTCACCTCGAGCACGATGCGTGTCAGCCGGTCGCGGGACGCATCGCGATCACGGAGCAGCACCTGCCCGCTCATGCCGAGATGGATGATCAGCGCGGTCTGGACAGGCTCGACCGGGGAGTGCATCGGAAGCCAGAGGAACTTGCCCCGCCGCTCAGGTGCCGAGAAGGTCGCCCCGGTGAGGCGCTCGATGAAATCCTCGCTGGGGCCCTGGTGCCGGCGAAGGG
>JBDSKH010000255.1:0-5371 GCA_039917005.1 Pseudolysinimonas sp. | reverse complement strand
GGACACTCCCATCGGCGCCCGCCTCTCGACGCTCAACGGCAAGGTGGATGCGGTGGGGTTGTCGACCGCCTCAGATTCCGTTCTCGTCGCAGCCGACCAAGGGCTCGATCCTGCACTCGTCGCGTGGTTCGCCTCCGGCGCCCCCAAGTACATGCACGAGTCGAAGCGCGCCGGAAAGCTGCTTGCGACGCAGGGCATCGAACTCGACGGGGTGCTCTTCGACACCTACCTCGGCGCCTGGCTTCTCCGCCCGTCACAGCGGGTCGACACGCTCTCGGCACTGATCTACTACTACCTCGGCGAGACCCTGAACGAGCCGGACCCCAACCAACTCGTCCCGGCGACCGAGGCCACCAGCCCGGCGACCGAGGCGTGGTACGTCGTCCGCCTTGCCGACGACCTGCAGGGCCGTCTCGACCCGGGAGCCCTGGAGATCTCCCGGGAGATCGAGATCCCGCTGGTGCCGGTGCTGTCCCGCATGGAGACCCAGGGAGTCACGGTGTCGTCGCCCGTGCTCGCGGAACTCAACAGCCGGCTCGGCACCGAGACCGCGGCGATCGCCCAGACTGCATACGCCGAGATCGGGCGCGAGGTGAACCTCGGATCTCCGAAACAGCTGCAAGAGGTGCTGTTCGATCAACTCGGAATGCCCAAGACGCGTGCGAACAAGACCGGCTACTCGACCGACGCGCAATCGCTCGCCGATCTCGAGGAGCAGAACCCGCATCCCTTCCTCGCGATGCTTCGCCAGCACCGGGATGCCACCAAGATCCGGCAGATCGTCGAGACCCTCGAGAAGAGCGTCGGCAGCGATGGGCGCATCCACACCACGTACGAGCAGACCGGCGCCGCGACGGGCCGGCTGTCGTCGAACGACCCCAACCTGCAGAACATCCCGATCAAGACCGAGGTCGGACGGCAGGTGCGCGCGGCGTTCGTGGCGGGCGAGGGCTTCGAGACCCTCTTGACGGCCGACTACTCGCAGATCGAGATGCGGATCATGGCGCATCTCTCCGGTGACGAGGGCCTCATCGAGGCCTTCCATTCCGGAGAAGACCTGCACCGGTTCGTCGGGTCACGGGTATTCGGCGTGGAGCCCAGTGAGGTGACCCCGGCGATGCGCGTCAAGGTGAAGGCCATGTCGTATGGCCTCGCCTACGGGTTGTCGGCGTTCGGGCTCTCCAAGCAGCTGCGCATCGACACGAGCGAGGCGAAGGAGCTCATTGCCGACTACTTCGCCCGGTTCGGCGGGGTGCGCGACTACCTCCGTGGCGTCGTCCTCCAGGCCAAGGAAGACGGCTATACGACGACCATCTTCGGCCGTCGGCGCCCGTTCACCGACCTGACGTCGTCGAACCGCGTCCTGCGGGAGAACGCGGAACGGCAGGCGCTGAACTCGCCCATCCAGGGCACTGCAGCCGACATCGTCAAGCGCGCGATGCTGGGCATCGACGCCGACATCCGGTCACGCGGCCTCGAGTCGCGGATGCTTCTGCAGGTGCACGACGAGCTCGTCCTCGAGGTGGCACCGGGCGAGCTCGACGAGCTCGGCGCTCTCGTCACGGAGCGGATGGGGACGGCGGCGGAGTTGAAGGTTCCGCTCGAAGTGCAGCTCGGCACCGGCGCGAACTGGGACGAAGCCGCGCACTAGTCGCCCGCGCGCTCACCTGTGTTTCTCAGGTTGGTGGGTCGAGGCGTGCCCACATTGCCCCGGATGCGGGTCGTTTTGGCGTGTTTCCATTGACACTCGGACACAAACGGACTTACATAAGCCCAGAACAACATTTCCCCCAGTTCTGAACGATGGAGTCAGCCCTGTTGTACGCACCGGAGCGTCACCAGCAGATCCTCGACACCGCCCGCGTCCGCGGCCGGGTCGAGGTCGCCGGCTTGGCCCGGGAGTTGTCGGTCACGCCCGAGACCGTGCGACGCGATCTGACCGCGCTCGAGCGCCGGGGCGTGCTGCGCCGGGTGCACGGTGGAGCGATCCCGGTGGAGCGTCTCGGCATCGAGCAGGGCGTCGCCGACCGCGAGGTGCACGCCATCGTCGAAAAGGAGCGCATCGCCCGGGCAGCGCTCGACGAACTCCCCGACGGCGGATCGATCATCATCGACGCCGGTACGACCACGGTGCGCCTGGCCGAGCTGCTGCCCCTCGACCGCGAGCTGACCGTCGTCACACACTCGATCCCGGTGGCAGCCGCCCTCGTCGCGCGGCCCAACGTCACGCTGCACCTGCTGGGAGGCATCGTCCGCGGCCGCACGCTCGCCGCCGTGGGGGAGTGGACCCGCATCCAGGTCTCCGAGGTCTTCGCCGACGTCGCCTTCATGGGCACCAACGGCATCAGCGTCGAACGCGGGCTGACGACACCCGACATCGCCGAGGCGAGCGTGAAGAAGGCGCTCATCGACGCCGCACGCCGCACCGTCGTTCTTGCCGACCATTCGAAGTTCGGGCGCGAGGACTTCGCCCGCGTCGCGCCGCTGAGCGCGATCGACACCGTCATCACCGACAGCGGCCTGGATCCCGAGCTCGCCGAGGACATGGAGAACGCCGGCCCCCGGGTTGTGGTCGTGTGATCGTGACGCTGACCCTCAACCCCAGCCTGGATCGGACCGTGGACGTCGAGACCCTCGAGCGCGGTGCCGTCATCCGCACGTCGGAGCCTGTGCTCGAGCCCGGCGGCAAAGGCGTCAACGTCACTCGCGCCCTCAGCGCCAACGGTGTGGCGTCGCTCGCGATCGTCGCGGTGGCAGGGCCGGAGGGCGCCGAGCTGAGCCGCCTTCTTGAGAGCGACGGCATCCTGTGCCGGTTCGTGCCGGTCAGCGGGCGCACGCGCTCCAATACGACGGTGTGCGAGCCCGACGGAACCGTCACCAAGCTCAACGAGCCGGGATCACCGCTGTCCGATACCGACCTGGCCGCTATCTCCACCGCGGTGCGGACCAGCGTGCGCGACGGCGATTGGCTAGTCGTCTCGGGCAGCACGCCCCCCGAGCTGTCGGGCGAGCAGGTGTCCGCTCTGCTCGCCGAGGCGAAAGCCACGGGCGCGCAGCTCGTCATCGACTCGAGCGGCGATGCGCTGGAGTCGGCTCTGGCATCCCAGCCCCGCATCATCAAGCCGAACCGTGAGGAGCTCGCCGAGCTCGTCGGGCGGGACCTGAGCACGGTCGCAGCCATCGTCGAGGCTGCGGAAGAGGTCCGTGGCTATGGCGTCGACTTCGTGCTGGTGAGCCTCGGCGCGGAGGGCGCCGTGCTCGTCGGCCCCGACGGCATGCTCATGGGCGAATCGCATGTCGAGAACCCGCGCAGCACGGTCGGCGCCGGCGACAGCTTCTTGGCGGGCTTCCTGTCCCGCTTCACGACAGATGAGGACGACGTCGAGGCCGCCCTCCTCGAGGCGCTCACCTGGGGAGCCGCGGCGACGCGCCTTCCCGGCAGCGCCGTTCCGGCCCCTGCCGACCTCGACCCTTCGATCGTCCAGCTGGTTCGGCAGCCAGATCTGGATCGGCCACTCCTGGCCAGCTAGTCACCGCCACCGTCCCCGAACGCCCAGTACGAAGGAGTACCAAAGCAAATGACTGACTACACACCAGTGGCCACCGGAACCGGAGCGCGCGCAACCGTGCAACGGTTCGGTGCCTTCCTCGCGGGCATGGTGATGCCGAACCTCGGCGCCTTCATCGCCTTCGGCCTCATCACAGCCCTCTTCATTCCGGATGGCTGGGTCAACAAGATCGCCGGGACTCAGACTGACGTCAGCACCCAGATCAGCTCGGTCGTCGGCCCGCTGATCGTCATCCTGATACCGATCCTCATCGCCTTCACCGGCGGGTCGCGCGTCTACGGTCACCGTGGTGGCGTCGTGGGCGCGGTTGCGCTCGTCGGCGCGATGATGGCACCGGTTGCGCTGCCGTGGTTGACCGGTCTCTCGCTCAACGGTGAAGAGGTCACCAGGCCGGCATCGATCGCCGAGATCGGCCCGACCATCCTGGCGGCGTTCATCCTCGGCCCGTTGACAGCCTGGCTGCTCAAGAAGTGGGATACCGCGATCGCGGGCAAGGTCAAGGGCGGCTTCGAGATGCTCGTCGACAACTTCGCCGCGGGTATCATCGGCGGCTTCATGGCCGTCGTCGGTCTGTACGTGATCGGCCCGCTCACGTTCTACATCTCGCAGGGCCTCGGATGGCTCGCGAACGCGCTCGTCAACACGGGACTGCTTCCGCTGGTGTCGATCGTGGTGGAGCCCGCCAAGGTTCTGTTCCTCAACAACGCCATCAACCACGGCGTGTTCACTCCGCTCGGCATCGAGCAGGCCGCCGACGCGGGCAAGTCGATCTTCTTCATGATCGAATCGAACCCCGGCCCCGGACTGGGCATTCTGACCGCCATGCTCCTGTTCGGACCCCGGGCGATCCGCCCGACGGTTCCGGCTGCGATGGTCGTGCACTTCCTGGGCGGCATCCACGAGATCTACTTCCCGTACGTGCTGCTCAAGCCGATCCTCGTCATCGCGGCGATCGTCGGCGGCGCGACCGGCGTGCTGTGGGAGGTCATCTTCCAGACGGGACTTGTCGCTCCGGCATCCCCGGGAAGCGTGATCGCCTGGGCGCTGGTGTCACCGCCGGACAACCTCGCGCTGAACCTGATCGGCATCGTGTTGGCGGCCGCCGTCACGTTCGTCATCGGCGCTCTGCTGCTCGGATTCGGGCGCAAGGAGTCGGCGGTCGATGCGGCCATCGACCTCGAAGCGGCCAAGGAGAAGTCCGCCGAGAACAAGGCCGCGGCCAAGAAGGCCTGAGCGTAGCCTCGGATCGAGCCGTAACTAAGGAGAGATCATGACCACCATCGACGGATCCAGCGTCAAGAAGATCATCGTGGCCTGCGACGCCGGGATGGGTTCGAGCGTGATGCTCGCGTCCACCCTGAAGAAGCAGCTGGCGAAGAACGGGGTGACGGTCGAGCATTCGCCCGTCGCCAACATCCCCGGTGACGCCGATGTGGTCGTGACCCAGGCTGGACTGGCCGACCGGGCCCGGGGCGTCGTCCCCGACATCCCGGTCGTGCCATTCCAGCTCTTCCTGGGCGACCCGGTCGTGACCAAGCTCGTCAAAGCCATCCAGGATGGCACGACGGTGGAGGTCTGACCGGGATGTCCGACGAGGAGGCACAGAAGCCGCTCACCGAACTGCTCGCCCCGGCATCCATTCGCTTGGACGCCACGGCGACGGACCGCGATGACGCGATCCGGCAGGCAGGTGCGGCCCTGGTCGAAGCGGGCGCCGTCGATCCCAGTTACGTCGACGCCATGCTCGAGCGGGAGAACTCCGTCTCCACCTTCGTCGGGGAGGGTGTCGCGATTCCGCACGG
>JBDSKH010000254.1:0-8580 GCA_039917005.1 Pseudolysinimonas sp. | reverse complement strand
AAGGCCAACGTCGAGTTCTTCGACGAGGTGGGCATCGGCTCGCCCGGCGGCGCGGCGAAGGTCGGCGTCGTCGCGGGTGACCACCCGATCGTCGCCGCCGTCCCTCCGCAGTCGCACTGACCGGCTGCGCCGACCCGCTGCCCCGACGATCGTGCCTCTCGCCCTCCCCGATTTCCCGTGGGACGTGCTCGTCCCGTACGGCGATCGCGCACGGACTCACCCGGACGGCATCGTCGATCTGTCGGTCGGGTCGCCGGTCGACGCGACACCTGACGTGGTGCGCGACGCCCTGCGCGACGCGGGCGATGCACCCGGGTACCCCGCGACCACCGGAACGCCCGCCCTGCGCGAGGCGATCGTCGCCTGGTACCGGCGCCGGCATGGCGTCGAGCTCGAGGTCTCCGACGTGCTGCCGACCATCGGGTCGAAGGAGCTCATCGCGCTGCTGCCGACGATGCTCGGACTGCGACCGGGCGACGTGGTCGTCATCCCATCGCTCGCCTACCCGAGTTACGAGGCCGGCGCCGCGGTCGTCGGCGCGACGGTGCTCGCGTCGGACGAGCCCGATGACTGGCCGGAGTCCACGCGGCTGATCTGGCTCAACAGCCCCGGCAATCCCGACGGACGGGTGCACGCGGTCGAGTTCCTGCAGCGGGCGGTCAAGCGCGCGCGCGAGCTCGGCGCGGTCATCGCAAACGACGAGTGCTACACCGAGCTCAACTGGGCGAGCAGCGAGCCGACGCCCAGCATCCTGGACCCCCGCGTCGTCGGCGACTCCCGGCAGCTGACGCTCTCGGTGTCGTCCCTCAGCAAGCAGTCGAATCTCGCCGGGTACCGGGCGGGCTTCGTGGCAGGCAGCAGCGACCTGATCGGCGAGCTGCTCGCGGTGCGCAAGCAGCTGGGCCTTGCTCCGCCGGCGCCGGTGCAGGCGGCGATGATCGCGGCGCTCGGCGACGACCAGCACGTCTCGGTGCAGCGCGAGCGCTACCGGGCACGCCGGCAGACGATGCGCGCGGCGCTCGAAGCCGCCGGATTCCGCATCGACGGGAGCGTCGCCGGACTGTACCTCTGGGCAACCCGCGACGAGGACGCCTGGACGACCGTCGGTGCCCTCGCGGACGTCGGGATCCTGGTCGCGCCGGGCACGTTCTACGGGGACGCGGGCACCCGCCACGTGCGCGTCGCGCTCACCGCGACGGACGCCGATGTGGCCGAGGCCGCCCGGCGTTTGGAGCAGCTCTCCAAGCACTGAGACCGTTCCTTGGTGGTTGTGACAGTGGTCAGAGCCACCCCGTAGGCTGTAGCCGTGAGCGACGCACCCGGAGATCCCTCGGCGCCCTCGAACGATGCGGTCACGTTCTCCTACCAGGGGCAGACCGCCGAGTTCCCGGTCGTTCGCGCGGTCGACGGCCGCGACAGCGCGGACATCTCCGCGTTCACGAAGCACACCGGCCTGACGGCCCTCGATCCGGGCTTCGTCAACACCGCATCCACCCGCAGCGCGATCACCTACATCGATGGCGACGCCGGCATCCTGCGCTACCGCGGGTACGCGATCGAAGATCTGGCGAACAACTCGACCTACCTCGAGGTCGCCTGGCTGCTCATCTACGGCCAGCTGCCGTCGCCGTCCGAGCTCGCGGAGTTCTCCGAGAAGGTGCGGCGCCACACGCTGCTGCACGAAGACCTCAAGCGCTTCTTCTCCGCACTGCCGCACACCGCGCACCCGATGTCGGTGCTCTCCTCCGCCGTGTCGGCGTTGTCCACGTACTACGAGGACTCGCTCGACCCTCACAACCCCGAGATGGTCGAGCTCTCCACCATCCGCCTCCTGGCCAAGCTGCCGGTGATCGCCGCCTACGCGCACAAGAAGTCGCTCGGCCAGGCGTTCCTCTACCCCGACAACTCGCTCAACTTCATCGAGAACTTCCTCAAGCTCAACTTCGGCAACCTCGCCGAGCTGTACGACGTGGATCCTGTGCTGGTCCGGGCGCTCGACCGCCTGCTGATCCTGCACGAAGACCACGAGCAGAACGCCTCGACGGCCACCGTGCGCCTGGTCGGATCGACGGGCGCCAACATCTTCGCCTCGATCTCGGCCGGCATCAACGCCCTCTACGGGCCGCTGCACGGCGGTGCCAACGAGGCCGTGCTCACGATGCTCGGGCAGATCCGCGACTCCGGCGAGAGCGTGCAGCATTTCGTCGAGCGCGTGAAGAACAAAGAAGACGGCGTCAAGCTCATGGGCTTCGGGCACCGGGTCTACAAGAACTTCGACCCGCGGGCCAAGGTCGTCAAAGAGAGCGCCGACGAGGTGCTCTCGTCGCTGGGGGTCCAGGACCCGCTGCTCGACATCGCGCGCGAACTCGAGCAGGTCGCACTCGCCGATGAGTACTTCATCGAGCGCAAGCTCTACCCCAACATCGACTTCTACACGGGCGTGATCTACAAGGCGATGGGCTTCCCGACGCGCATGTTCACGGTCCTGTTCGCCATCGGGCGCCTGCCGGGCTGGATCGCGCACTGGCGCGAGGCAAACGGCGATCCCGGCACCAAGCTCGGCCGCCCGCAGCAGCTCTACATCGGCGAGCCTGCACGCGCCTGGCCGGCCCGGTGATCGCGTAGCGGCTCCGCCGCGTATCGAGGTCACCCACCCTCCTCAGCGTGGGCGGCACGGGCTATCGTCGGGAGCGTGTTCCGCAAGCTCCGCACCCGTCTCCGCCGCGGACGGGTCGATGTCGGGCGCTACGAGGCTCCCGAGCCGACCGTGCCGCTCCCGGTCGCGGAGATCGCCGAGGAGGGCGTTCTTATCGCCGCCTCCGCGGTCCGGATGGCGGTCAAGAACCGGCAGATCATCCGGGCTCTGCGAGATCGCGCCGACTATTCCGAGAAGGCGGCGATCTCGGCGGCGCGCGAGGTGTTCCGTGCTCTTGCCCGCGAGAAGCGGGAGGACGTCGACCGCCTCGAGGACATCCTCGACCACGCGCGGGATCGCCCCGGTCGCGCGCAGCACCAGACCGACTACCGCGGGGCCGACGCCGAGCTGCTCGAGCGCCGGGAGCAGGTCTCCGACATCCTCGCCTACCGTCTCGAGGAGCTCGCCGCCGACGATGACTACCTTCGGGGTAACGTGCTTGCCGCCCGCGACGCGGCATGGGACGAGATCGGCGCGTCGATCATCGCCCAGCTCGTACGCCGCCCCGAGATGGAGGCGCACACCGCCGAATATCGGGCCGATCGCGCCCGCCGGGTGAAGCAGCTGATCGCCGTCGATTTCGCGTTGTTGCAGGCGAGCGCCGAGCCCGAGTACTAGCAGCGCTAGGCGTGCAGTGTGGCGTTGAGCGCGACGCCGTCGCCGGAGCGCGGCAGCACCTCGACCGCACCGGTCTGCGAGTTGCGGCGGAAGAGCAGACCCGCGACCCCGCTCAGCTCGACGGCCTTCACGATGCGCGGCTCCTCACCGGCGACGACGACCGTGACCTTCGTGCCCGCCGTCACGTAGAGCCCCGCCTCGACCACCGAGTCGTCGCCGATCGAGATGCCGATGCCCGAGTTCGCCCCGAGCAGGGCACGTTCGCCGATAGCGACGCGCTCGGTGCCGCCGCCCGACAACGTGCCCATGATCGAGGCCCCGCCGCCGATGTCCGATCCGTCTCCGACGACGACGCCCTGCGAGATGCGGCCCTCCACCATCGAGGTGCCGAGCGTGCCCGCGTTGAAGTTCACGAATCCCTCGTGCATCACGGTCGTTCCCGGGGCGAGGTGCGCTCCGAGCCGCACCCGTGACGCGTCGGCGATGCGAACACGCGACGGGGTGACGTAGTCGAGCAACCGCGGGAACTTGTCGATCCCCAGCGCGGAGATGCCGGCGTGCTGCAGAGCGGGACGCAATCGCGCGAACGCCTCGGGATGCATCGGACCCGCCGTCGTCCAGGCTACGATCGGCAACTGGGCGAAGACGCCGTCGAGGTTCACGGTGTTCGGCTTCACGAGCAGGTGGCTGAGAAGGTGCAGCCGCAGGTAGGCGTCGGGCGTGGATGCCGGGGGCGCGTCGGTGTCGATCGCGACCGTGACGAAGTCGATGCGCACATCACGGCGCGGGTCGGGACCGGCCTGGGCCTCGAGGTCTGCCGGGACCGGCCTGCTGCCCGCCCCTGCGGGCGCTTCGCCCAATGCCGGTGCCGGGAACCAGGTGTCGAGCACCGTGCCGTCGCCGGCGACGGTGGCGAGCCCGTGTCCCCAGGCGGATGTCATGCTGCCAGGCTAGTGCGCCGCGAACCGTAGGCTGGCGGGGTGCCCGCACTCGATCTGACCTCGTCGTCCGTCGCCCTGACACAGGCCCTGGTCGACATCTTCTCGGTCTCGGGTTCCGAGGCGGAGGTCGCCGACGCGGTCGAGGCCGCGCTACGGCCGCTGAGCCATCTCGAGGTGACGCGCGACGGGGATGCGGTGGTCGCGCGGACGAACCTGGGACACGACCGCCGGGTCGTGATCGCCGGGCATCTGGACACCGTCCCCGTGAACGACAACCTGCCGTCCCGCCTGGCCGGCGACGGCATCCTGTGGGGCCGCGGCACCGTCGACATGAAGGGGGGCTGCGCGATCATGCTCAAGCTGGCCGCCGATCTGACGGCGCCCGCCATCGACGTGACCTGGGTCTGGTACGACAACGAGGAGGTCGCCGCCGAACTCAACGGGCTCGGGCGCATCAGCCGCACGCACCCCGAGTGGCTCGCCGCCGACTTCGCGATCCTCGCGGAGCCGACCGACGCCGAGATCGAGGGCGGATGCAACGGAACGCTGCGCGCCGAGATCCGCACGAGCGGCCGTCGCGCGCATTCGGCCAGGGCCTGGACGGGCGACAACGCGATCCATGCGGCGGCGCCCATCCTCGGACTGCTGGCCGGGTACCAGGCGGGCGAGGTCGAGGTCGACGGCCTGGTGTACCGCGAGGGGCTCAGCGCCGTCGGCATCAGCGGTGGCGTCGCCGGCAACGTCATCCCTGACGAGTGCGTCGTCACGGTCAACTACCGTTTCGCCCCCGACAAGACAGGCGCCGATGCCGAGGCGTACGTGCGTCAGCTCTTCGGCGGATACGACGTGACCGTCACCGATCTAGCGGATGGCGCGCGTCCGGGGCTCGACGATCCGCTCGCCCGGGGGTTCGTCGCGGCCATCGGCAGCGAGGCCCGGCCCAAGTACGGATGGACCGACGTCGCGCGGTTCTCGGCCCTCGGCATCCCGGCCGTCAACTACGGGCCGGGCGACCCTGCCCTCGCCCACGCCGATGACGAGCGGGTGCCGGTCGAGCAGATCGAGCGATGCGAGGCGGGGCTGCGAGCGTGGCTGACCGCCTGACGATGCGCTGGCGCCTGTTGCCGTGGTTCGGCAAGGTCGCCGCGATCTTCGTGGCCTCGCGGCTCGTCACCACCGTGATCTTCGCGGTCTTCGCGGCGAATCAGCCGCTGAGCTACCGCACGGACGCCTCCCCCGACTACTTCACCTTCGCGACGCTCTGGGACGGTCAGTGGTACTGGCTGATCAGCCAGCAGGGATACCCGTCGACCCTGCCCCTCACCGACACCGGTCAGGTCGCCGAGAACGCCTGGGCGTTCCTGCCGGGGTATCCGGCGGTCATGTCGGTGCTCACGCTCGGCAACACCCTGCCCTTCCCGGTGATCGCGCCGATCGTGTCGACGATCTTCGCGCTCGGCGCGGCTCTGGTGTTCTATCTGTTGATGGCGCGGGTGCTGCCCGCATCGGCGGCGATGTTCTCGGTCGTGCTGTTCTGCACGGCGCCGCTGTCGCCCATCCTGCAGGTGTCGTACGCCGAGTCGATGCACCTGTTCCTGCTGTTCGCGGCTCTGCTGCTGCTCGTCACCCGGCGGTACCTTCTGCTCATCCCGGTCGCCGCCGCGATGGCGCTGACCCGGCCGAGCGGGCTCGCGTTCGCCCTGCTCCTGCTGCTGCACCTCATCCACCGGATCGCGACGCGCAGGCGGGACCCCCTGGATCGCCGAGCATTCGCGTCGATCGTGGCTGCCGGGCTCAGCACGGCGCTCGCCGGCGTCGCCTGGCCGCTCATCGCCTGGGCGGTGACCGGGCGCATGTCGGCGTACACCGATACCGAACTGGTCTGGCGCAGGGCGTACATCGGCGATCAGGAGCTGTTCCCGTTCACCCCGTGGTTCCAGGGTGCGGAGTGGTGGCTGGCGCGGGCTGGCCTGCCGGAGGCCTCGGCCTGGATCATCGGCTCAGTGCTCGTTGTGGTGCTCGTCGCGGGCTTCGCGGTCTTTCTGCTCACCCCGTGGGCACGCCGTCTCGGTGTCGACCTGCGGCTCTGGATGCTGAGCTACGCCCTCTACCTGCTCGCCGTCTTCTTCCCGCAGTCGAGCACGTTCCGCTTGCTGGTGCCCCTCGCCCCGGGCCTGGGGGCGCTCGCGATCCCCCGCTCGCGGGTGTACCGCGTGACCCTCGTCGCCCTCGGGATCGCCGGGCAGATCGCCTGGCTGCACATCGCCTGGTGGATCGACGGCCTCGACTGGACGCCGCCCTGATCGATGGATTGGACCCTCCGAATCCGCTCCACAGTGGACCCTGATTTTTCCCTGTTCGAGGGATACGGGATAATGGACTCGTATCCATTGAAAGGGGACCACGCATGGCAGCCATGAAGCCGAGGACCGGAGACGGGCCGATGGAGGCTGTGAAGGAAGGTCGCCTCATCATCGTGCGCGTACCGCTCGAAGGCGGTGGCCGCCTCGTCGTGTCGGTCAACGACGCCGAAGCCAAGGAGCTGCACGACGCGCTCGCCGCCGTCGTGAGCGTCGCCTAGCGGCACGGGATCAGTCCGACAACTTCACCAGCTGCAGCAGGCCGTCGCCCGCAGCGATGAGCGACGCCTGTACTGCAGCGGACTCGTTGATCGTGGTCAGCAGCGCGCGGTAGTCGGCGACGGTGCCGTCACGCTGCGCCGGGTCGGCGACTCGGTCCTTCAGTAGCGCGCGGGCGACGAGAACAAGTCCTCCGCGCCGTGCGATGCGCAGCCCGTGCTCCACGTGATCGAGCACGGACGCCGGGTCGGCGTCGACCAGCACGAGGTCGTATGCGCCGTCGTTCATCCGCGGAAGCACCTCGTTCGCGCTTCCGGTGATCAGCCGGATGCGGTTGGCCGGGACCTCCGCCTCGGCGAAGGCCGTGCGCGCGGCCTGCTGGTGGTCGTACTCGACGTCGATCGACGTCAGGATCGCATCCGGGGCGCCAGTCAGCAGCCACAGCCCGCTGACCCCGGCGCCGGTCCCGATCTCGAGGATCGAATGCACCGAGCTGGCTGCCGCGAGCAGCGCCAGCTGTGCGCCCACGGCGGGCGACACAGGGTCGATCCCGAGCTCGAGCGAATGTGCGCGGGCCTGCGCGATGGCGGGCGATTCGTCGACGAAGTCCTCGGCGTACCTCCAGCTGAGTTCCTTGCTCGACACGTGCGCTTCCTCCGAGCCTCACCCTAAAGCACGGCCCCGCCGGGTCACCGCAGGCGGGCGTATGCTGACCCGGTGTCCTTCGGGTTGACCTTCGACAAGCTGCTGATCATCGCGATCATCGCGGTCTTCCTCATCGGTCCCGATCGCCTGCCCGGCTACGCGGCGCAGCTCGCCCGGCTCGTGAAGTCCCTGCGCGGGATGGCCGACGGGGCGAAGGACCGCATGCGCGAGGAGATGGGTCCCGAGTTTGACGAGGTCGACTGGAAGAAGCTCGACCCGCGTCAGTACGACCCGCGGCGCATCATCCGCGAGGCGCTCGTCGACGAGGTCGCGCCGGCCGCGAAGCCCGTCTCCGCCCATTCAGGCTCAGCCCAGCCGTACATCGAATCGGCCTACGACCAGCGCCAACGCAAGCTCGGCAAGGCCCGCCCGGCACCTTTCGACGTCGAGGCCACCTGACTCCGCTGGTTGAGTAGCGCCGAATCGCTGGTTGAGTAGCGGCGCAGCCGCGTGTCGAAACCGCTGGTTGAGTGGCGTCGAATCGCTGGTTGAGTAGCGGCGCAGCCGCGTGTCGAAACCGCCTGTGAGCAACCCGCATCCCATTGTCCGTGCTCGACCATCCTGGGCTCCATGCCATGGGTCTACATTCTCGAATGCTCCGATGGCAGCTACTACGTGGGCAGCACTCGCGACCTCGAGCGCCGCTTCGCCCAGCACGCCTCGGGTGAGGGTGCCGAGTACACACGCTCGCGCCTTCCAGTGAGGTTGGTCTTCGCCGAGGAGTTCGAGCGGATCGACGACGCCTACGTGCGCGAGAAGCAGGTGCAGGGCTGGTCGAGGGCCAAGCGCCGAGCGCTGATCGATCGCTCGTACGACTCATTGCCGGACTTGAGTGGCAGCCGTTACCGACGCGAGTGTGATGGGTAGCGGTTTCGACACGCGCCCTGCGGGCGCTACTCAACCAGCGCTAACGACGGCGCAGCGCCTTCTCGATGCGAAGCAGCAGCACCATCGGCCCGACCATCTTCGACCACTCGCGTCCGGTGCTCGGCAATGTCAGCAGCCCCGTGTTGTCGGCCACCGTGTGCGATTCCGCGAATCG
>JBDSKH010000253.1:0-14596 GCA_039917005.1 Pseudolysinimonas sp. | reverse complement strand
CGACGAGCGTGCCGACGACCGCGAGGCCCTCGGCCAGGTCGGCTTCATGATGCGCATGAACAACCTCAAGGTCAGCGCGTCGGAGGCCGTCGCGGAGATCGCCGCGGGTGCACTGCGCATCACCGGGATCTCCGGCTTCCGCAACGACGGGCAGTACAGCGTGGCGCGGGTCTTCCGGGACGCCCAGGGTGCCGCGCTCATGGTGAGCAACGACCGCATCATCGCGCACAACGCGCAGCTGATCCTCGTGCAGAAGGGTGGCGCGGTATGACCGACGTCCTCGAGACCGCGGCTGCGTCCGCATCCGGCCCGGCGTCCGGCCAGACGGCGCTCGACCGCGCCCGGAGCGCCTTCCGCGCCGACCTGCTCGACGCGGGGCTGCTGATCGGCACGTCCGTGCCCGGCATCTACGGCCGGTCTGCCACGTTCGAAGCGATCCTGAACGGTCTCGACCGGGTGCTCACCGAGATGGCAGCGCCGCTGAACGCGACGGCGCTCCGCTTCCCGCCCGTCTATCCCCGCGCGGACTTCGAGCGCACCGACTACATCGCGTCGTTCCCCGACCTGAGCGGCGTCGTCTCGAGCTTCGAGCGCGGCGACCGCGAGCACCGCGAACTGCTCGTGGCGCGGGAGCAGGGCGAGGCATGGGACGGCTGGCTCGACCCGACCGACGTCGTGCTGACCAACGCCATCTGCCATCCGCTCTACGCGACCCTCGAAGGACGGATGCCAGAAGGCGGCGGCGTCTACGACATCTTCGGGTTCGGCTTCCGTCGCGAGCCCTCACTCGATCCGATGCGCATGCAGTCGTTCCGGATGCACGAGTTCGTCTATGTCGGGGACCCCGACGGTGCGCAGGAGTACCGCGACAGCTGGCTCGATCGCGCCGTGGAGACGCTGCAGTCGCTCGGCCTGCCGGTCGAGACCGTCGCCGCCAACGACCCGTTCTTCGGGCGCGCGGGCAAGATGCTGATCAGCGCCCAGCTGCGCGAGAACCTCAAGATCGAGCTCGTGGTGCCGATCTACGTCGATTCGAACGGGCAGAACCTCGCCGACCCGACCGCTATCGCGAGCGCGAACTGCCAGCGCGATCACCTCACCGCGGCGTTCGGCATCCGCACGTCCGACGGCAACGTCGCCCACGCCTCCTGCCTCGCCTTCGGCATGGAGCGCACCACCCTGGCTCTGCTCCGCACCCACGGCCTCGATGTCGGGGCCTGGCCGCTCGACATGCGGGCACGACTGGGGCTCTGACCGATGCAGCACGACACCTGGTTCGGCGGCGAGGTCTCCCGCGCAGGTCTTCCGGCCGTCGGGCCCAGCCTCGGATTTCTCCACATCCCCGACCGGGGCGCACGGGGAGGTGTCGTCATCTGCCCGCCGCTGGGGTACGAGCAAGTGCTCGGATACCGCGGGGTGCGGCTGCTCAGCCAGGAACTGGAGGCGCACGGCATCGCGTCGCTGCGGTTCGACTACGTGGGCGAGGGCGACGCCTCCGGCGAGACCGCGGTCCCGGATGCCGGAGAGCGCTGGCTGGCGACCATCGAGCAGGCGGTCCTCACCCTCCGATCCGCCGGGATCGAGCACATCGTGCTCGCGGGCCTCGCCGCGGGGGCGCTGCTCGCGTCGGAGGCGGCCCGCCGGCTCCGGTCCTCCGGGGTGGAGCTCGACGGCCTCGTGCTGTGGGATCCCGCGCTCTCCGGCCGTCGGTTCGTGCGGCGCCAGAAGTCGCTCTTCGATCTGACCGTCGGCGAGCCCGCCACCGACCCCGAGCGCCTGACCCTGCTCTCGCTCACGCTGCACCCCGCGGCCGTCGCCTGGCTCGAGCCGGTCGAGCTCGCGCCCGTCGCCGTGGATGCGCTGGCGCTGATCCGGCGCGCAGAGCTCGGCTCGCCCATCGCCGACCGCTTCGTCAGCGCGCTGCCCGCCGGTTCGAGCGTCGTGCCGGTCGACGGCCACGCCGAATGGATCGAGGCGCCCAGCGCACTGGCCGTGCTGCCGGTGGAGTCGATCCGCACGATCGTCGACTGGGTGGACGCCCGGCTGCCCGCCCTCGCGGCGCCGGTGAGCCCCCGCATCCGGCACGAGGCCCAGATCGCCACGGCACCGGACGGCACCCCGGTGCTGGAACGCCTGGTGCGTTTCGGCCCCGAGAACCTGTTCGCCATCGAGACGGTGCGCGAGCTGGACACCGACGGGCACGGGGATGCCGCCGCGCCCGGCGGGGTGTTCGTGCTGCAGCCGGGCGCCGCCGAGCATCGCGTGGGACCGGGACGCTTCCAGGTGATCTCGGCGCGCGAACTCGCGGCACGGGGAACCCGGGTGATCCGCTTCGACCGCCGCGGCACGGGCGACAGCACGCCCGTGGAGGTGGGCGAGGTGAACCTGATCTTCGCCGACGCCTGGATCGACGACGCCGAGACCCTCGTCGAGCAGCTGGTCGGCGACGAGCCCGTCGCCCACGTCGGCCTGTGCTCCGGCGCATGGGTCGCCGCGCGGATCGCCGACCTGCGACCGACCCGGCTCGCGGTGCTCATGAGCCCCACCTACTTCAAGCTGCAGGGCATGCCGGCAGGCGGCTACGCCGAGGCGGCGCGCAAGAACGCCGAGGGCGGTCCGCGGCTCGGAGATCTCAAGGGCCGCATCCGGGGCATGATGCCCGGATGGGCGTGGCGGGTCGCTGCGCGCCTGCAGCTGTTCCACGACCCCGAGACGCTCCTGGGCCCCGCCACTCGGCGCCCGGGCACCACGGTCGCGCTGCTGTTCACGCCCGACGACACCGCGAATTTCGCGCACCACCACGGCCCCGGCGCCGTCGCGCGCCTGCGCCACCGCGGCGCGGACCTGCGCACGACCGAGTACCCCTTCGGCGACCACTCGATGTTCGGGGCACGGGTGCGCGGGGCGATGCTGCGCGACGTGCTGGATCTCGCCGAGCAGACGTTCCCGGTGCCGCGCCGGGAGGACTCGCGCACCGCGGCAGGAGCGTGAGTCGGACGTGACCGGCGATACCAGCCGCGCGGTTCGGACCCCGCGCCTGCTCGAGCGCACCCGGGGACTCGGTCTGTTCGGGCTGTCGGTGGTTCTGAACGGCGGGGTGAGCCTCATCTCGATCCCGGTCATCGTCGCGGTGGTGGGAGCCGAGCCATGGGCGTCGATGGCCACCGGGCAGTCGATCGGTGCGTCGTTCGGGGTGCTCACGATCTTCGGGTGGGGCCTCACCGGCCCCGTCACGATCGCGATGGCACGGCCAGACCGCCGGCCCGCGATCTTCCTGGATTCGCTCTTCGCGCGGGCGGTGCTCCTGGTACCGCTGCTGGGCATCCAGGCCGCCGTCACCTTCGCGATCGTGCCGCACGAGAAGGGCGTCGCGTTCCTCGCCGGCACGGCCATGATGCTGGCCGGCGCATCGGCCAACTGGTACTTCACCGGCGAGAGCCGCCCCGATCGCTTCCTGCTGCTCGACACCGTGCCGAGGGTCTCCGGCACGCTCATCGGCGTGGTCGCGGTCGCGGTCACCGGGGAGCTGCTGTTCTTCGCGCTCGCCCAGCTGACCGGCGCACTCGTCGCCCTGGTCGTCTCGACGCTCGTCATCTTCCGCGGGCGCCGGCTCGACGTCCGGGCGGCGGCGACCTGGCCGAGCATCACCCGCAGCCTGCGGGAGCAGCGGCACGGCGTCGTGGCCACCGCCGTCTTCGCCGCCTACACGCCCGCCGTGCTCGCGCTCATCGCCCTGCTCGTCCCGGCGCTGCTGCCGATGTTCGTGCTCGCCGACCGGGTGGGCAAGTTCGTCGCGATGGCGGTCTCGCCGCTGCTGCAGGTGTTCCAGGGCTGGGTGCCCGCGGCATCCGGAACCGAGCTCGTGCGCCGGATCCGCATCTCGGGCTGGGTCGCGCTCGCCACGGCCCTCGTCGCCGGGGGCGCGTACACCGCATCCCTGCCGTCGTTCAGCCAGCTGCTCACCCACGGCCAGGTCGGGTTCGGCGTCGCGGCCACCATCGCGTTCGGACTCAACATGACCATGTCGATCCTGTCGCCGTACCTCACGAACGTCGGCCTCATGACGGTCGGCAAGGTGCGCGCGGTCGCCGTGAGCATCGCGGTCGGCGTCGCCACCTCGCTCGCCGGGCTGGTCGTCGTCGTGTCGGTCGACGGCCCCGAGTTCACGTTCTGGGCGCTCGTCGCCGGCAATCTCGTGATGACGATCTGGCAGTTCTGGGTGCTCACGCGCGCACTTCGGCGAGCCGGCGAGCAGGCGGAGGCACCCGAGCCGATCGCCGAACGGGTACCTGCTGCCGTCGCTTAACCCGGCGCTTAACCCCGAACAACCCTGAGTCGTTCACCGCAGGTGCCGGGGTCAGGGGTACCCCCGGATCCCTAGCCTGAGTACTGAGGAAGTCCGCTGGCGGCGGACGACCGAAAACCCGTTGCTTACCCGCGTACGGGGAACCCGCATACCCCCCCGGAGCCATCCCCCCAATGGACGTCCACGAGTATCTCGGCGTACTGCGCCGCGGACTGGTCTTCATCGTGCTCGGCGTCGTGCTCGGCCTTCTCGGCGGCGCGGCAGCCCAGTCGATGGAGGGTCCGAGCTACTCGGCGACGTCGCGGGACCTCGTGACCAACAAGACGTCGGGTGATCTCACCGACTGGTTGCAAGCGAGCAGCTTCACGCAGTCGCGCATCGCCTCGTATGTGCTCGTGGCATCCAGCGGTCTCGTGCTGCAGCCGGTCATCGACGACCTGGGCCTTGACGTCACGGTCGAGGACCTGTCGCATCAGATCACGGTGACCGCCCCTCCGCAGACTTTCATCATCGAGATCACCGCGACCGCCGCCAGCCCTGAGATGGCGCGCGACATCGCGAACGCCGTCAGCGCCGAGTTCAGCGACGTCGTGTCGAATCAGCTCGAGACCACCAACGGCGACACGACGGGCACCGCCGCGACGCCCACCCCTGGCGCGAGCGCGACGCCCGGGGCGGCCGCGGCACCGGCCGCGGCACCGACGCCCAGTCCGTCGACGACGAAGCTGCCCGACGGCACGGTCGTGCCGATCAGCAAACCCGTCGCTCCGGTGCGCATCGTCAACATCGAGGAAGCGGCGCTCCCTACCGCGCCTCTCCCCTCCAACAGCGTTCTGCTGCTCGTGGTGGGCGGCGTGCTCGGCCTCGCCCTCGGCCTGCTCGCGGCGTCGCTGCGGGAGGCCTTCGACCGTCGCGTCCGCGGGCCCAAGGACATCGCGTCGGTGGCGCGCATCCCGATCGTCGGCGACATCCCGGCCGACCGCGCGGTCTGGACCACTCCGCTCGTCGCCCGCAGCGGCGCCGGCGCCCCCATCGCCGAGGCGTTCCGTGCCCTGCGAGCGCACATCGACTACCTGCGAACGCGCGACGGACGCCACAGCTTCGTCATCACCGCGGCCGGCTCGCGCCAGGGTGCCACGACCGTCACCGCCAACCTCGCGGTCGCCCTGGCCAACACGGCGACCTCCGTCGTCGTCGTGGATGCCGACCTGCGCAGCTCAGCCCTGTCGCGTCTGTTCGGCATCCACGGCGCGCTCGGCCTGACCGAGGTGCTCTCCGGCAGAACGACCCTGGATGCTGCGCTGCACAGCAGCGACGGCGGCCGCCTCACGGTTCTGCCGGCGGGCGGCCGGCCGTCGAATCCGGGCGAGCTGCTCGCCACCCCCGCCATGCGCGAGGTGCTGGCGGAGCTGCGCCGTCGCTTCGAGGTCGTGCTCATCGACACCCCCACCATCTCGGCCGTCACGGACGCCGCCGTGATCGGATCCTTCGACAGCTCGACGCTCCTCGTGCTCGCGGGGGGTGGAACCACGCGCCCGCGTCTCGAGGACGCGCTCTCGCTGCTCGCCTCGGGCGGCAGCATCCCGGTCGGCATCGTGCTGGATTCGATCCCGCGCCGCACGCTCTTCGGCCGTGGCCCGGCCCGGCGCATCGAGCCCTCGACCACCGTGGTGCCGGACTTCGTGCCGCGGTATGTGCCGCGTGAGGCGGCGCCCGCGAAGGCGCCGGCGCCTCAGGTCGTATCGGAGGTCGTTGTTGCCCACGAAGTGGCGCCGGCCGCTGCGCCCGCGGCCGCACCGACGCCTGCGCCCGTTCCGGTCGCTGCGCCTGCTGCGCCGGCCGCCCCAGCCGCCGCACCGGTCGCCGCACCTGCGGCGAAGGTCGCGAAGGCGCCGTCGCACCTGACCGATCCCGCCGTGCCGCCGCGCGCGCCCGCGGTCGCGCCGGCTCCAGCGTCGCATCCCCGCACGTCGCGGCGTGCCTCGTCGCCGGTCACCTCGGTAGCTGTGCCGCCCGTTGTCGTACCCGCTGCGGTCGCGCCTCCTGCGGTGCCGTCGGTTGTCGCACCCGCCGCTGAACCGACCGCGCAGGCGGCGGCACCCGCCGCTGCGCCGGCCGAGCCCGCGTCGAAGCCCGCCAAGCCCGCCAAGCCCGCCAAGCCCGCCAAGGCCGCCAAGCCTGCTAAGGCCGCCAAGCCCGCCGCCGCATCCGCCCCCCTTCCCACGGCGATCGAGCACAGCCTCACGTCCGCGAAGGATCTCGACTACGCGTTCGCCGCGCTGCCGACCGCCACGGCCGCCGAGCAGCGCGCAGGCGCGATCTCGCCCGAGATCGACCAGTCGAGCCCGAAGCCGCAGTCGAACCCGAAGCAGGTCGAACGGGCCATCGTCGTGCGTCCCGATCCGCAGAAGCCGTCGTCCCGGTTCGCCCCCGACCCGTCGCGGTTCGTCCCGCAGGTGTCGCCCGCGTACGCAAGCGCCCCGGCGCCGGTCGCCGGCACCGAGGGAACGCACCCCGAGCCCGCCATCACCGGCACCGTGATCAACACGGTCTCGATCCGGATCCCGGGCGATGTGCGCGATGCCGCGACCGTGCCGCCGCCGATCCGCCACATCCTGCCCGCGCCGACCTCGTCGACCATCCCGCCCCGGATGCTCGAGGCGGCTCGCCGGGCGGACCTCGCCGACACCATCGCGCCCGCCGCCCTTCCCGCGCCCCGGAGCCCGCTGCCCGAGCGCGAGGACGGCGCCGAGACCGAGCTCGTCGAGATCGTCCGCGAGCCCGTGCCGATAGCCGGCAGCCTGCTCGGCGAGATCGGCGGATTGCCGCGCGTGGAGGTGCGTGCCGCACGTCCGACCGCGGTCACCGACACGGCGCCGAATCCCGAGCGCCAGGCGCGCGAGAGCTACGAGCAGCGCGCCCGTGACCTCGAGCGAGCAGCGCACGACCGCCTCATGCGCGAGCAGCAGCGGCTGGCCGTCAGCATCCGGGAGCAGCTCGCCCACGACAAGCGCGAACTGGAGTCGGTGCTCGACAACCGCCTCGAGGACACCGTGCTGCGCCCCGTCGGGATGTCGGCACGCCGGGCGAGCGACCCGCGCTGCAGCGATCCGGGCGACGACGACGGCGAGACGCGCTAGGCATTCTCGCGGGCCGAACGCAGGCAGATCTTGCCCGCCGCCCCCACGCGGAGCGCGAGCGTTCGCCGCGTGCCGCCTACGCGGAGCGCGAGTCCGCGTCGAGCAGCCCGAGCTCGGCCGCGACGAGCAGCGCCTCGGTGCGTGTCGACACGTTGAGCTTGCGGTAGATCGACCGCAGCTGCGCCTTCACGGTGTTCGACGCGACGAACAGCTTCTTCGCGATCTGCTCGACCGTGGCACCGGGCTCGAGCGCCCGCAGCACGATCAGTTCGCGCTCGCTCAGGGCGCCCGCGACGGTCGTGTACGGGGCGAGATAGCTCGTGCCCTGCAGCTCGTGGCGCGAGATGAAGCGCGCGGCCTCGGGCGACAGGTCGGCGAGCGCCTGAAGCGTCTCGTGCGGCAGCAGGTGGAAGGCGACGATGACGCCGGACTTGTCCGCCTGATTCACGGCCCTGAGCAGGGATGCCGTCGCATCGTCGTCGCGACCGAGCGCGAGTTCCGCGGCGGCGCGCAAGACGGCGAGGTCGAGCTGGCCGTAGCGCTCGGTGCGGCCGCGGCGCTGGCCCTCGAGGATGAACAGCAGCGCGTGCTTGGGATTTCCCCCCAGCAGCGCGAGACGGGCGCGCGGGACGGCGATCCACGTGTTGCGCGAGGGGACCCCGTCGAGGGCGGCCTCCGCGCGGGACAGCTGCCCGAGCAGCAGGGCGAGGTCGGCGGCATCGCTCGTCAGGAGCACCTGCGCGGTGGATCCGGCGACGAGCTGCTCGCCATGCTCGGCCCAGGTGCGGTCGAGGGCTCCGTCGGTCTCGACCGGGTCGCCCCAGTAGAGCCCGTATCGGTTGGCGGCATGCACCGCGAACGGCCAGAGTTCGTCGTGAGTGCTCGGATCGGCGAGCGAGGCGAGCCAGTGCCGGGCGTCCCGCGGGTCGAGCTTGCCCATCGCGATGAGAGCGTGGGCGACCAGCCCCGCGGTGCCGAGCGAGTCCTCGGCGACGAGGGCCAGCCAGGTCGCGGCGTGATCCGTCTCGCCTTCGAGGGCCCGCACGAGGGCCGTGGCCTCGGCAGCGCGATCCGCGAGCGTGTCGCTGGCATCCCCGCGGTTCTGCGTCAGGGTGAAGGATCGCGTGAAGCTCTCCCGTGCACCGACCAGGTCCAGGCCGAGCAGCCGCGACATCCCGGACTGGTAGTGCGCCTCCGCGAGCGTGCCGATCGGGCGACCGGAAATGTCGTCGTCGCCGTCCAGCAGCTGGTCGAGCGCGCGCGCGGACTCCAGCGCCGAGGCGAAGTCGCCCTTGAGACGGAACACGATGGTCTTGATCAGCAGCACGTGCAGCAGGTCCCACGGCGACATCTCGCGCGGCAGGCGAGCGAAGATTCCGGCCGCGCGGCGGGCGATGGTCAGATAGGCCTGCGCGAGGCCCTCGCGGGGCTGCCACCCCACCTCGAGGCAGAGCGTGAAGCGCGGGTTGTCGTCGCGCACCTTGCGCGGCAGGGCGAGGATCGCGTCGTGCACGCGCAGCGGATCCTCGGCGAGCAGCCGGAACATCTCGCCGTCGAGGGTCTCGATGACGGCATCCCAGTCCTCGGCGTCGGAGAAGTGCGCGATCGACTCGAAGACCTCGCCGCGCTCGTGGAAGTGCTCGCCGAGCGACGAGCTGAGGCGGCGGGCCAGCGCGGGGTCGCGCAGCTTGAGCTCGAGGATGAACACGCGGCGCAGCATGGGTTCCATGCGGTAGCGCGCCTCGCCGGGTCCGCCCTCGCGGATCATGATGCGCGACTGCGCCGCACGATCGAGCGGCGTGCGCGCCGCGATCGCGGGCGCGACGAGCTCCAGGATCTCGGCGGTCAGCGTCGAGGGCACGGCGAGCGGCAGAAGCCCCGTCACCGATCCATCGGATGACGCGCGGAACCGCATGGTCAGATAGTTCTCGCACTCGTCGAGAAGATACGAGACGGCGTCGCCCTGGGTCTCGATCTCCTCGAGGCTCGCGGAGGCGACGACGGCCGGCAGGACATCCGGCAGCATCATCGGCGAATGGGCGAGCGCGATGGCATCCTCGTCGCTAAGCTGCACGCCGAGCTTGCCGGCGAAGCGCTGGATCTCATCGGCCTCGACGACGAACGAAGCGGCCGAGACCAGGTGGGCGCCGTGCTCGACGCGGCCCATGACCTCGAGCATGCGGCGACCCGGACAGATGGCGAGGATCGACAGCTGCGGAGCGTCGGCGAGCAGGGCCAGAAGTCCCGCGTCGAGCTCGTGCGAGGCATCCGGATGCAGTTCGAGTGCCAGCAGGAGCGGCTTCTTCAGCGCAGAGAGGTAGGCGGCGACGGCCCCGTCGGGCTCGCCGGTCAGGGGCGAACCGGATGCGGCGGCCAGGGCCCCGCGGATCGCATCCCACGACTCGCGGTCGTCGCGTGGCTGAGCGGGGAGGTCGACCCACACGATGTCGCGGGCGCTCCGGTCACCGGCGAGCGCGGCCGCGACGACGCTGCGTACCGGTACGAGCGGCAGGGCGGGGACGATCGTGACGCGCACATCGAGAGGAGGAGCAGCGAATGCGGTGGCGGCCAGGGGCCCTCGGGTCGTCGGGATGCCATGGTGAAGCAAGTTCGGCATCGAAAGACTCCTGAGGGATTACCGACCTGGGTCCAGACAGCGTTCCCTGATGTCGGTACGGCGGGATCACCGGCTGAGAGGACCGTGTGCGTACGACTCCGTCCATTAACCCGCTCTCTCACCCTCTCGGGAACCCCCCGGAGGGGTAATCACCCGTCCCACTTATGGGGACAGACAGGACTGTACACCCGGTAGTCTCGGAGCATGCCTGAGCAGGATGTCGCCGCTGATCTGGCCGGTCTGCGGCTCAGCATCGACAACATCGACGCCGCCCTCGTGCACATGCTCGCCGAGCGGTTCAAGTTCACCCAGCAGGTCGGACGGCTGAAGGCCGCGAACGGGATGCCGCCCTCCGACCCCGAGCGGGAGCGCACCCAGATCGCCCGGTTGCGCGCCCTCGCCGAAGAGGCGCAGCTCGATCCGGCCTTCGCCGAGAAGTGGTTCAACTTCGTCGTCGCCGAGGTCATCCACCACCACGAGCGCCTCGCGACCGGATCGATCTCGACAGCCGACCAGCAGCAGTGACGCGGGTCTGGGACCCCCGCAACCTGCCACCGCAGACCGGGAAGACCTTCGTGGTCACCGGCGGCAATGCGGGCATCGGGTACTTCACCAGCGAGCAGCTGGCGGGCGCGGGCGGACGGGTGATCATCGCGTCGCGATCGGCGGACAAGACCGCTGCCGCGATGGCCTCCATCCGCGAGCGGGTACCGGGCGCCGACGTGCGGCACGTCGTCCTCGATCTCACGTCGCTCGGATCGGTGCGCGCGGCAGCGGCCGAGATCACGTCGCTCGGCCCGCTCGATGCCTTGATCAACAACGCCGGACTGGTCGTCTCTCCCCGCCGCCGGCAGGTCACCGCCGACGGCCTCGAGCTCCTCGTCGGCGGCAACTTCCTCGGCCACTTCGCGCTCACGGCGCAGGTGTTCCCGGCGCTGGCGCCGGAGGGGCGGGTCGTGGGGCTCGGCAGCATGGCGACGCGCATGGTCCGGCTCGATCCGGACGACCTGCTCTCCGAGCGCCGGTACCGCCCGTTCCGTGCCTACGCATTCTCGAAGCACGCGATGCACGGATTCGCGTTCGAGCTCGATCGCCGGCTACGAGACGCCGGCGACCGGCGGCGGTCGATGCTCGCCCATCCCGGATTCGCCGTCACCGGCCTGGCGGAGAAGCGGCCGGGCGTGACGGTGCAATCGCGTTCCCGCCGCGCCGCCGAGATCGGCCTGTTCTCCATCGTCGGCCAGGGCAAGGACGCCGGCGCGTGGTGCGCAGTGCGCGCCGCGATCGACCCGGACGCCCAGAGCGGTACCTTCTTCGGGCCGTCGCACGGGGCGCTCACCGGCCCGCCGGTCCCGCTGGCACCCGTGGTCTCGAGCGCCTCGCCGGAGTTCGGCAGGTTCCTCTGGGACCTCTCCGAGGACAAGACCGGTGTGCACTTCGAGATCTCGCCGATCGAGTAACGCGCACTCGCCGGTCGAGTAGCGGCGCAGCCGTGTGTCGAGACCCCCTAGCGCGCTCGATCCCCCGTCCGCCATCCTGAGCGGATGCGTGTGCTCGTCGTCGGCGCCACCGGCATCCTCCGTCCTGCGGTGGAAGCTCTCGCTGCGCGGGGCGACGACGTCACCGGGGTGTCGAGAGGCGTCGCCGGCATCCCGGATGGCGTGCGTGCGCTGGCCGTGGATGCGCGCGATCGCGAGGCCCTTGCCGCGACACTCGGCGGCCGCAGCTGGGACCGGGCGATCGTCTACCGGAACGTCGTGCGCGCAGAGTCGCTCCCCGAGATCGAGTTGCGCGTCGAGGGACGTCTGGTGCTCGTCCGCACGAGCGACCCCGCCGACCCCGCACGCGGGGAGCCGACCGAGCGCTCGGGCGTCCTGCAGCTCGGCTGGACCGACGACGGCTCGGGAGGCACCCGCTGGCACACCCGGGAGGAGATCTCGGCGGCCGCGCTCGCCGTGCTCGAGGACGGCGAATACCGGATGCTCGGGGTGGTGCGCCCCTGGCGCGACCGCCCGGTCGTCTGAGTCGGACGGCTCAGCCGGCGACCGGCGTCGGTTCCTGGCCGACGACCGCCCCGAAGTTCTCGCTCATCGGCGCGCGGTAGGTGGCGCGCAGCTCGTCCAGCGGGATGGAGAACGAGTCCTGCACCTCGACGGTCGCCCCGTCGGGCCCGCCGGCATCCGTGACCCCGATGCGGAGCACGGGGTAGCCGCGCCCCTCGCACAGCCGGGTGAACTTGACGTCCTCCTCGCGGGGCACGGCGACCAGGACACGACCGCCCGATTCGCTGAACAGGGCCGTCGCGAGGTCGATGTCGTCGCGCTGGAGCACGTCGTCGAGGTAGACCCGCACGCCGACCCCGAAGCGCAGCGAGCTCTCGACCAGGGCGGCCGCGAGCCCGCCGTCGGCGAGGTCGTGGGCGGAGTTGAAGAGGCCCTCGTGGGCAGCGGCGGCGAGCAGGGAACCGAGCGCCTTCTCGCGCGCGAGATCCACAGCGGGGGGCATGCCGCCGAGGTGGTCGTGCACCACACCGGCCCAGGCCGACCCGTCGAGCTCGAGGGATGTGGTGCCGAGCAGGTAGACGTTGTCGCCTGGGTCCTGCCACCCGGACGGCACGCGGCGCGCGACATCGTCGATGGTTCCGAGCACCGCCACGACCGGCGTCGGGTGGATCGGCACGTCGCCGGTCTGGTTGTAGAAGCTGACGTTGCCCCCGGTGACCGGGATCCCGAGCTCGAGGCAGCCGTCGGCCAGCCCCTCGACCGCCTGCGAGAACTGCCACATCACCTCGGGGTTCTCTGGACTGCCGAAGTTCAGGCAGTCGCTCACCGCGACCGGGGTCGCGCCCGTCACGGCGACGTTGCGGTAGGCCTCCGCGAGGGCGAGCTGTGCTCCGCGGTAGGGATCGAGGTAGCAGTACCGGCCGTTCGCATCGGTCGCCACCGCGAAGCCGAGCCCGCTCGTCTCGTCGACCCGCACCATCCCGCCGTCGTCGGGGTAGCTCAGGGCCGTGTTGCCAAGCACGTACTTGTCGTACTGGTTCGTGATCCAGCTCGAGTCGGCGAGGTTGGCCGAGCCCATCAGCGCGAGCACCTGCTCGCGCAAGTCGAGGCCGTTCTCGGGGCGGGCGAGCCGAGCCGCCGAATCGGCCTGCAACGTGTCCTGATAGCTCGGGTAGGCGATGGGCCTCTCGTACACCGGGCCGTCCACCGCGACGGTGCTCGGGTCGACGTCGACGATCGTCTCGCCGCGCCAGGTGATCACGAGCCGGCCGGTGTCGGTGACATCGCCGAGCACGCTGGTCTCCACATCCCACTTCTTCGTCACGGCGAGGAAGCCCTCGAGCTTGCCCGGCTGCACGATCGCCATCATGCGCTCCTGGCTCTCGGACATGAGGATCTCCTCCGCCGTGAGCGTCGAGTCGCGCAGAAGCACGGCGTCGAGCTCGACCGCCATGCCGCCCTCGCCGTTCGCCGCCAGTTCGCTGGTCGCGCAGGAGATGCCGGCCGCGCCCAGATCCTGGATGCCCTCGACCAGGTCGCCCGCGAACAGCTCGAGGCAGCATTCGATGAGCACCTTCTCGGCGAACGGGTCGCCGACCTGCACGGCGGGCCGCTTGGTCTCCTCGCCGGCCTCGAAGCTCTCGCTGGCCAGGATGCTGGCGCCGCCGATGCCGTCGCCCCCGGTGCGCGCGCCGAAGAGCACGACCTTGTTGCCGACACCGCGGGCGTTGGCGAGGTGCAGGTCCTCGTGGCGGAGCACGCCCACGGCGAGGGCGTTGACGAGCGGGTTGGCCTGGTAGATCGGATCGAACCAGGTCTCGCCGCCGATGTTCGGAAGCCCGAGGCAGTTGCCGTAGAAGCTGATGCCGCTCACGACGCCCGGCAGCACGCGGGCGGTGTCGGGGTGGTCGATGGCCCCGAACCGGAGGGCGTCCATGACCGCGACCGGACGGGCGCCCATCGAGATGATGTCGCGCACGATGCCGCCGACGCCCGTGGCCGCGCCCTGGAACGGCTCGACGTAGCTCGGATGGTTGTGGCTCTCGATCTTGAACGTGACCGCCCAGCCCTCGCCGATATCCACCACGCCCGCGTTCTCGCCCATGCCGACCATGAGGTTCTTCGTCATCTCGGGACTGACCTTCTGCCCGAACTGCCGCAGCCAGACCTTGCTCGACTTGTAGGAGCAGTGCTCGCTCCACATCACCGAGTACATCGCCAGCTCCCCGCTCGTCGGCCGGCGCCCGAGGATGGTCTTGATCTGCTCGTACTCGTCGGGCTTCAGGCCGAGCGCCGCGAACGGCTGCTCTTTCTCGGGGGTGGCGGCGGCATTGCTGACGGAGTCGACGGCGGGCGTGCTCACGCGGGGGAGGCTCCTAAAAAGAGGGCGGCCGGATGCTGCAATCCTACCGGCGCGCGTTGCCGTCGGTCGGCGGCCGGCGCTAGCCTCCCGGCATGGCCGAGACAAAGACACAGCCGACCGGCGACGATGCACGCGCGTATCTCGAATCGGTTCCGAACGAGCGGCGTC
>JBDSKH010000252.1:0-6637 GCA_039917005.1 Pseudolysinimonas sp. | reverse complement strand
GACTGCGGGTATCTTGGCGCTGTCGCAGATCATGCCGGGCTGGCTCGCCGCCCTGCTGGTCGCGGCCGGCCTCCTCATCATCGCGGCGATCCTCGCCTTGATCGGGTACCGCATCCTCAAGAAGGGGATCCCGCCGGTACCCACCGAGTCGATCGACAGTCTCAAACGTGATCTCAGAGCCATTCAAGGAATCGGAAAGTAGAGGAACCCATGAGCACCCCGGCGACCGCAAAAGCCCAGGCCCAGAAGGCGCGCGACGAACTCGCCTCAGCCCTCGACGCGATCGAGGAGAAGTTCAACGTGCCCAAGCGCGCACAGGAACTCGGCAAGTCGGCGATGGCCTCCTACGAGAAGAACCCACTGCCGTTCATCATCGGTGGCGTCGCGGTCGCGGTCGTCGCCGTCGGCCTGATCGCATGGGCCATCTTCGGCGACGACGACTGATCCGCACGGCACCCTGACCTCGCGACGAGCGACGCTCCTCGCGCAGCGTTTCTGAGCGTCCCCCGTCGATTCGCGCCCGCCCTCCCCGCAGGGGAGGATAGGACGCGATGAGCGATGCGACCCTCCAGCTCGGCACCCGCGGCGGCGCACTCGCGCTCGCCCAGGCGGGGCCTATCGCGCAGAAGCTCGGCGCGGGTCTCGTGGTCGTCGACGGCCAGGGCGACGCCGCGACGCTCGCGCTGCGCACGGCCCTGCTCGCCGGCGAGGTGGATCTGGTGGTCCACGCCTTTAAGGAGCTGCCGATCGCCGAGGCCGAGGGCGTCGTGATCGCGGCGGTCCCGAAGCGCGGCGACGCGCGGGACGCCCTGTGCGCGCGCGACGGCCTCACCCTCGACGATCTCCCGCCCGGCGCACGGGTCGGAACCGGCTCCGCCCGCCGCCGTGCCCAGCTGCTCGCCCGCCGCCCCGATCTCGAGGTCGTGGAGATCGGCGACGACATCGAGACCCGGCTGGCGCGCATCGGCACCGATCTCGACGCGGTCGTGCTCGCCGCCGCCGGGGTCGACCGTTTCGACCGGCTCGACCTGGTGACGGAGTTCATCGGCATCGACGGCTGGCCGACGACACCGGGGCAGGGCGCGCTCGCCATCGAGGTGCGTCGCGGCGACGAAAGGTCGGTGTCGAAGCTCGACCATTCCCCGAGCCGGCTCGCCGCAGAGGCCGAGCGCGGCATCCTGACCCGCCTGGGCGCGAACAGCTCGGCCCCGGTCGGAGCGCACGCGCTGCTCGATGACGGGCTGCTGTTCCTCACGGCGCGGGTCTATTCGCTCGACGGCAGCGCCCACCTGACGAGCTCGCATGCGCTGTATCCCGAGGATGCTCTGCATCCGGCGGCCGACCTGGCCGATCGGGTGTCGGCCGAGCTGCTGTCCGCGGGCGCGACCGAACTCGCCCCGCTCGCCGGCGATCCTTCCCGAGGGGCCGACGCCGAATGACCGATCCGAAGCCGCTCGCCGGCTGGCGCGTCCTCGTCCCCCGCGGCGGCACCTGGGGGGACGGCGTCGCGGCGACCCTGCGCGGATACGGAGCCGTGCCGGTGATCGCCCCGCTCATCAACTTCGCCAGCGCCGAGGACCCGTCGGCCCTGGCGAACGCCCTGCACGAGCTGCAGGACGGGCAGTTCGACTGGCTCGTCGTCACGAGCGCCACGACCGTCGACGTGCTCTCCAGCCAGGGGGTCAAGGTCCCGGAGACCACGCGTATCGCCGCGGTCGGCGAGACGACGGGCGCTGCCCTCCAGCTCGGCGGGTTCCGCGTCGACTTCGTGCCGCACGCCGACAATTCCGCGCGCGGGCTCGTGAAGGAGTGGCCGGCCAGCGACATCCGGGGCAGGGTGCTCATCCCGCAGTCGGACATCGCCGAGCCGACGCTCGTCGCGGGTCTGTCGAAGCTCGGGTTCGCCGTCGAGTACGTCACCGCCTACCGGACGGTCGGGGTGCCTGTCGCCCCGGGCGTCGCCGCCGACCTCGCATCGGGTCGCATCCGCGGCGTGCTGGTGACCTCCGGCAGCGTCGCGCGCCAGCTCGCCGAGCAGCTGCCGCATCTGCCCGACGAGACGGTCATCGCGTGCATCGGCCCGCGCACGGCGTTCGACGCGCGTGCGGCGGGCCTGCCCGTTCACGTTATCGCCGAGGAGCGCACCGCCGACTCGCTCATCGCCGCGCTCGTCGACTACGCCGAGAACGAATGACGCGCCTTCCGGGATCGGGCACCGTCCCTCGGGTGTTCGCGCTCGTGGTGCTCGTCATCGTGACCGGGTTCGCGATCGCCTGGATCGCTACCGACAGCGGCGCGCTGATCGCCGCCCTGGCGCTCGAGGCCGTCGCGCTGGCGGTCGCCGTCCGGTCGCTCTTCGTCGGCGTTCTGCTGACCCCGGATGCGATCCTCGTGCGGGGATGGTTCGCCGACTACCGCTATGGCCGCGACGAATTGCAGGCCGTTACGGCTGTTCCGTACTGGAAATTCCTGAGCAAGGCAGACCCCATCCTGAGCCTGCTGAAGTTCACGCCGGTCAAGGGCTGGGTTCGCGAGATCGCGACCACTGTCGCTTGGCGCGACCGCACCGCGGCCCACGCGGCCCAGATCCGCGAGCACCTCGGGGTGCCGGCGGCCGACTCGCGGCCCTAGACTTCCGTCACACATCCCTCACAGACGGAGGACCCATGTCGGCGGGAATCATCGTAGGTGCGATCGGCGTCCTCATCCTGGTGGTGGGGGTGATCTCGGGGTTGCGTACCCGGAGTTTCCTGGGCGCGGCAGCCACCGCTCAGGGCAGGGTCGTCGAATTCGTGAAGCACACGAGCGAGGGCAGCGAGTCGGGGAGCAGCACGCACGCCGTGGTCGAGTTCGCTGCGGAGAACGGGGCGACCGTGAAGTTCACCGAGAAGTCGCAGACCATGGGCGGCCTCGCGGTGGGCTCCGAGGTCCCCGTGAAGTACGACCCCGCCGCGCCCGAGAAGGCGCGCATTTCGACCGGCGGCCGCCTGTGGCTGACCACCATCGTGCTCGTCGCAGTAGGCGCCGTGATGGCGATCGTCGGCGTGGTCATGGGGCTCAGCGGATCCTGAGCCCGCGCTAAGCCGTCGCGATCCCTAGGATCAGGAAGACCAGCCCGAGGAGAGGCGCCGTGCCCTGGATGAGCGCCGACCGTGCGGCCTTGGGGTTCGAGGTGACCAGCACGACCGCCGCGAGAACCATGCTCAGCAGCGCGAAGATCGTGACGGCGAAGCCGCCCTGCGGCACGTCGATGACACCGATCATGAAGAGCCCGGCGGCGACTCCGAGAGCCAGGAAGAGGTTGTAGAACCCCTGGTTATAGGCCAGTGGTTTCATCAGCTCGGCATCCTCGACGCTGCGGACGCCGAAGACCTTGCGAGTCGACTCCTTGGTCCAGTTCACGCTCTCGAGCACGAAGATGTACACGTGGATCAGGGCCGCGAGGGCGGCGAGCACCGATCCGATGATGACGAACACTGAGGACATGGTGGCCAGCATGGCACGCCTGAGCCGCCACGGCATCCGGAGACTGCTCAGGTGATCAGCGTCGTCTGCTCGACGTCGATCATGCGGGCGTAGAGCACCTGTTCATTGACCTCGAGGTTGTTGATGAGCGAGAGCGCCACGATGATCCCGTCGCCCACGCGCTCGTCCTTCGTGTCGCCGTACTGCACCTCGAGCTTCACGTTGTCGGCGCGCTCGTCGTTCGAGACGCTCTCCGGGTCCTGCCAGGTACCGGATGCGGAGAGCTCGGTCGACGCCCGCATGAAGTCGAGCGCGCGCGCCTTGCCGCGCGGCAGCGCGAAGGTCAGCAGTTCCTGTTGCGTGCGTTCGAGACGCGTGCCGGTGCTCTCGTCGCCGAACAGCAGGGCGAACAGCACGTCCTTGGCGCGTTGCAGAAGCACCTCACCGGCGTCGCTGCGGTGCTCGGCTTCGAGCAGGGCGGTGCCCTTCTCCGGAGCGCCCTTTGCGAGGCGGCCGTCCTTCAGCAGGGCAGCGCGATCGATGCCGCGGTGTTCGGCCACGAACTCGGCGAGTGCGTCGTCGTCGATGTCGAGTCCGCGCACCCTCTCGAGCCGCTCGCGTCGTGACCGCGCCTTCGCCTCGCGCTCGGAGCGCCGGTCGATCTCCTCCAGGCTGTGCTGATCGAGCGTCAGCCGCACGATCTGATCGACGAGCCAGTCGCGATCCTGGTCGGCGAGCAACTCGCGCAGGCGCTCCTCGAAGGCGGGACTGAGTTCGAGCCGCACGGCTTTCACGATCGTGGCGATGTCGGTGCTGGTCATGCCCGCAGTATGGCCTCGCTCAGGCGCGGACGTCCACCACCGTGCGACCCGTGGTCTCGCCGGCGAGCATGCGCTCTGCTGCCGCAACGGCATCCTGAAGCCCGATGGATGCCGTGAGCCCGTCGAGCAGGTCGGTGTCGAGATCGCGGTCGAGCAGCCGCCATGCCGCATCGCGGGCCGCCGTCGGGGTGAAGACGGAGTTCACGCCGACCAGGCTCACGGCCCGCAGGATGAACGGCATCATGCTCGCGGTGACCTCGGGTGCGCCGGCCATGCCGCAGGTAGCGACGGTTCCGCCGTACCGGGTCTGGGCCAGGACGTTGGCCAGGACCGGCCCGCCGACCGTGTCGATCGCGCCCGACCAACGCTCGGACTGCAGGGGCTTTCCCGCAGACTCGAGTTCGGCGCGGTCGATGATGGTGGTCGCGCCCAGGCCGCGCAGGTAGTCGTGCTGCCCGGCGGGCTTGCCGGTGACCGCCGCCACGGTGTGGCCTCCCCGAGCGAGCAGGGCGATGGCCAGCGACCCGACGCCGCCGGTCGCCCCGGTGACGAGGATCTCGCCGTCATAGGTCGTGCCCGTCGTGCCGCCGAGGGCGAGCACGCAGAGCGCGGCGGTGTACCCGGCGGTGCCGATGGCCGCGGCCTGCCGTGCGGTGAATCGGTCGGGAACCGCGATCGGCCAGTCGCCGGGCACGCGGGCGATCTCGGCCAGGCCGCCGTCATGCGTCTCCCCGAGGCCGCGGCCGTTGACGAGCACACGCTCGCCGGGTGCGTGCGCCGGGTCTGCCGACTCGCGCACGGTGCCCACCAGGTCGATCCCAGCGATGAGGCGGTCGGCGCGGATGACGCCGGGACGCCCCGTGACGGCGAGCGCGTCCTTGTAGTTGAGGCTCGACCACTCGACGTCGATGGTGACCGGACCCTCGCCGATCTCGTCGTCGGGGATCTCGGCGACCACGGCGGCGCCCTCGCCCCTGGTCACCCGCAACGCCCGTGCCATGGGTCGAGCCTAGGCCGGTCCCGTGACAGGCCCGCGGTGTGCCTAGCCGAAGAGGACGGCGGCCTCGTCGTAGCGGTCCTGCGGGACGACCTTGAGGCGGCCGAGCGCCTCTTCGAATGGCACGTGCACGATCTGCGTGCCGCGGAGGGCGACCATGCGCCCCCAGTGCTCGGCCAGGACAGACTCGATCGCCGCCATTCCGTACCGGGTCGCGAGCACCCGGTCATACGCGGTCGGCGTGCCGCCGCGCTGGATGTGACCCAGCGTCGTCGACCGGGTCTCGATCCCCGTGCGCTCCTCGATCTCGGGCGCGAGCTGGTCGCCGATGCCTCCCAGCCGCGGCCGGCCGAACGCGTCGAGCCCGCGCTCGGAGTGGGCGTCATCCATGCTGTCGAGCTTGAATCCCTCCGCGACGGCGATGAGCGGTGCCCGGCCGCGATTGCGCGCCGACTCCGCCCAGTCGCAGATCTGCTCGATCGACGTCTTCTGCTCGGGGATGAGGATCGCGTGCGCGCCCGCGGCCATGCCGGAGTGCAGCGCGATCCAGCCGACGTGCCGCCCCATCACCTCGGCGATCATGCACCGCCCGTGCGAGTCGCCCGTCGTGCGCAGCCTGTCCATCGCATCCGTCGCGATCTGCACGGCGGTGTCGAAGCCGAACGTGTAGTCGGTGGCCGAGAGGTCGTTGTCGATCGTCTTGGGTACGCCGACGATGTGGATGCCGGCGTCGGTCAGGCGCTTGGCCGCCGCGAGCGTGCCCTCGCCGCCGATCGCGATGAGCGCCGTGATGCCCTGCTCGTCCATGACCTGGGCGATGCGCTCCGCGCCGCCGCCATTGTCGAACGGGTTGGTGCGCGAGGTGCCGAGGATCGTGCCGCCCTGCTTCGAGATGCCCATGACCTGGGCGCGGCCGAGGGGGACGGTGTCGCCGTCGACGACGCCCTTCCACCCGTTGCGGAAGCCGACGAACTCGAGGCCGTGCAGCTTCGTGCCCTTGAAGACCGCGGCGCGGATCACCGCGTTGAGGCCCGGGCAGTCGCCGCCGCTGGTCAGGATGCCGATACTCATCGCATCCATCATGCCGTGTCCCTGGGGCCGGGAGGGACGCGCCCGTCTAGCACTCGCGGCGAGACGCCGGGACTCGCTAGAGTTCGGAGGTCGCGGTCAGTCCGCGCCCACCAACAAGGAGAACAATGACCACACCGGCACCTACCCCCGCCCCCGCCGCCCCGGCTGCTGTCCCCGGCAAGGTCCTCGGGATCGTCGGACTCATCCTGGCCATCGTCTGGCCGTTTCAGGTCCTCGGCCTGATCCTCAGCATCGTCGCCCGCGTGCAGTCCAAGAACGCCGG
>JBDSKH010000251.1:0-3621 GCA_039917005.1 Pseudolysinimonas sp. | reverse complement strand
CGTCGGTGAAGACCAGGGCGGCAGGACCGTCCCACGGCTCCATGAGCATCGAGTGGAACTCGTAGAAGGCCCGGCGCGTCGGATCGATGTCGGCCTGGTTCTCCCACGCCTCAGGCACCATCATCATGATCGCGTGAGGCAGCGAGCGTCCGCCGAGGGTGAGGAGCTCCACGACCTCGTCGAATGACGCCGAGTCGCTCGCGCCCTCGCTCACGATCGGGAAGAGCGGGCGGAGGTCGCCGAGCAGGTCGGACTCCAGCTGACTCTGCCGCGCGCGCATCCAGTTGCGGTTTCCTTGCACGGTGTTGATCTCACCGTTGTGGGCGATCATGCGGAAGGGCTGCGCGAGCGGCCAGGACGGGAACGTGTTCGTCGAGTAGCGGGAATGCACGAGCGCCAGACGCGAGGCGAAGCGCTCGTCGCTCAGATCCGGGTAGAACGGCTCGAGCTGCAGCGTCGTGACCATGCCCTTGTAGACCAAGGTGCGAGCGGAGAGCGACGGGAAGTAGGCGCCCAGTTCGCGCTCCGCGCGCTTGCGGAGGCGGAAGGTCTGCCGGTCGAGCTCGATACCGCCGAGCGGGACGCCCTTCTCGTCGGTATGCGACGACTCCAGGAACAGCTGCTCGAAAGCCGGAGCGGCATCTCGAGCCAACGTGCCGAGATGTTCTGCATCGGTCGGGACATCCCGCCAGCCCAGCACCACAAGGCCCTCTTCGCCCGCGATCCCGGCGATCCCGGCCTTCAGGGCGCTCCTCTCGTCGTCGTCGAGCGGCAGGAACGACATTCCCACCGCATACCGCCCCATGGGCGGCAGCGCGAAGCCCGCGACGGCACGCAGGAAGGCATCCGGGATCTGGGTGACGATTCCCGCCCCATCGCCCGTTCCGGCATCCGACCCGACGGCGCCGCGGTGCTCGAGGTGCCGAAGCGCCTCGAGAGCGGTGGAGACGATGTCATGGCCCGCGGTTCCGCGCAGCGTGGCGACCATGGCCAGCCCGCAGGCGTCCTTCTCACGGCGCGGGTCGTAGAGACCCTGCGCCGTGGGAACGGTGCTGAACCGTTCGAAAGGTGTGGGATGCGCCATGTGTACCGTCCTCACGATGGTGCTGGTGATGGGACGTCAGCGGCCCAAGGGAGGGAGGAGTGTCGGCGAGGTGTCGCGAACTACGATTTTCGGGAGGCTCCGCTTGTGGCGGGAGCGATAGCAGCAGCGTCGCCGGCATCGGTATCCGAGTAGGTGTCCTCAGAGTCTACCTCAGCGGGGTCCTTCCATTCGCGACCCGGCACGTAGACACTCGGCTCGACGCCCGGGTGCCGCCTCGTTTGCACGGCGATGATGATGATCCCGAGCAGGATCGCGGCAAGCGCGCCCCACACATTCGAGCGGATGCCGAAGTACGTCTCGCTCGGATCCAGGCGGATCGATTCGAACCAGCTGCGCCCCACCCCGTACCAGATGAGGTACAGGCCGAGGGTCTTGCCCCACTGCCACTGGGGACGCCGGGTCAGGCGGACGCGGAACGGCAGGAAGCGTCCGATGAACGAATCGTCAGGGGCGACGGCGAGCCAGCGGCTGCTGATCTTCGGCAGGCTCTCTGGCCACGCGGTCGTGCGCGTGAGTTTCACGGAGTTCTCGATCAGGAACACGATGACGAGGGCGCCGACGATGTTCCAGATCATCTCGTAGAGGAACGTCGGGTGGAACAGCACGTCATCGGCGATTCCGGTCGGGATCGCGGGGTTGGGCCGGTCGATCACGAGTCCCCACGGCAGGTCGGTGGGGAGCCCGAACAGCTCCTGGTTGAAGTAGTTGCCGAGGCGGCCGAGCGCCTGGGCGATCAGCAGTCCGGGGACGATCGCGTCGGCGACGCTCAGGAACCGCAGGCCCGCGATCCGGCAGCCGATGGCGTAGCCGATCGCCCCGCCGAGAAGCGTGCCGAAGATGGCTACCCCGCCCTCCCAGACGTACAGGATCTTGATCAGGTCCTTGCCGGGGCCGAAATAGTCGTCCGGGTGCGTCACGACGTGCCAGAGGCGGGCTCCGATGATGCCGAAGGCGATGCCCCACAGGGTGACGTCGATGATGATCCAGGGTTCGCCCCCGCGGTTCGTGAGCCGGCGGTTGGTGATGAAGAGGGCGACGACGATGCCGGTCAGGATGCACAGTGCGTAGATGTGGATCGTGAGTCCGTAGGTCTCCGGCACGGCGGGAATCAGGCCGTGCAGCCAGGTGCCGATCGGGATGGTGAACTGCGACCAGTCGGAGGGGGGACTCGGGATGCTCAGCGGGACGGCGATCACGGAGGGAGTCTACTTTCCTTTGGA
Source organism: Pseudolysinimonas sp. (assembly GCA_039917005.1). GTDB lineage: Bacteria > Actinomycetota > Actinomycetes > Actinomycetales > Microbacteriaceae > JBDSKH01. The sequence goes on along the minus strand of JBDSKH010000251.1, from coordinate 1,296 downwards.
GAGATCGGATGCCGTGCGGGCGACACCGGCGACGCCGTGCTCGGCCAGTGCGGTGACGAGGGCCGACCCGACGATCGCACCGTCTGCGTAGGCCAGCACCTCGGCGACCTGATCGGCGGTCGAGATGCCGATTCCGACGCAGGTGCGAGCCGCGCCCGCGTCGTGGATGCGGGTGACGAGCGACCGTGCGGCGGCGTCCACGTCAGCACGTGCTCCCGTGATCCCCATCGTGGAGACGGCGTACACGAAGCCACGGCTCGCGGCGACCGTCTCGGCGAGCCGGGCATCGGTCGAGCTCGGCGCCGCGAGGAACACCCGGTCGAGGCCCGTGCGGTCGCTCGTCGCGATCCATTCGGCGGCCGAGTCCGGCGTGATGTCGGGGGTGATGAGCCCCGCTCCCCCGGCGTCGCGCAGCGTGTCGGCGAAGCGATCGACGCCGTACTGCAGGACGGGATTCCAATAGGTCATGACGAGCACAGGCGCGTCGACCCGGTTGCGGATGTCCTCGACCGCCTGGAAGACGTCGCGAACGCGGAATCCTCCCGAGAGCGCGACCTGGGTCGCCTTCTGGATCGCCACTCCGTCCATCACCGGGTCGGAGTAGGGCAGTCCGAGCTCGAGGGCATCCACACCGTTCTCGACGAGCGCGACGGCCGCATCGATGCTGGTGGCGAGGTCGGGGAAACCGACGGGCAGGTAGCCGATGAGCGCGCCGCTGCCGCCGTCGGTACGGGCGTCGATCGCCGCTCCGACCGACCAGCTGTCGGCTCTTGCCGCACTCACGACTGCACCGCGTCGTCGTCGAACAGGCCGAACCAGGCGCCGGCAGTCGCCACGTCTTTGTCGCCGCGCCCGCTGAGGTTGACCAGGATGATGGCGTCCGGGCCCAGCTCGACGCCCAGCTTCAGGGCACCGGCGAGGGCGTGCGCGGATTCGATCGCCGGGATGAGGCCCTCCGTGCGGCTGAGGAGGCGCAGGGCCTCCATCGCCTCGGTATCGGAGGCCGGCAGGTAGGTCGCGCGGCCGATATCGGCCAGGTGGGCATGCTCGGGCCCGACGCCCGGATAGTCGAGTCCCGCCGAGATGCTGTGCGCTTCCTGCACCTGTCCGTGCTCATCCTGCAGCAGGTACGACTTCGAACCGTGCAGCACGCCCGGGCGCCCCTTCGATAGCGTCGCCGCGTGGCGATCCGTATCGATGCCGTCGCCCGCCGCCTCGACGCCGATGAATCGCACCGACGCGTCCTCGACGAACGGATGAAACAACCCGATCGCGTTGCTGCCGCCACCGACGCAC
>JBDSKH010000250.1:0-4703 GCA_039917005.1 Pseudolysinimonas sp. | reverse complement strand
GTGCGCGGCACCATGCTGCTGCGCCTCTCGACCCTCGCCACCGGCCGCACCGGGGTGCGCCCCGAGGTCGCCCAGCAATACGTCGCCCTCCTGAACGCGGGCATCACGCCGGTCATCGGCGAGTACGGCAGCCTCGGCTGCTCGGGAGACCTCGCACCGCTCGCTCACATCGCCCTCGCCGCCATGGGCGAGGGAGATGTGCGTGATGCTGCCGGAACGGCCATGAACGGAGCCGAGGCGCTCGCCGCCGCCGGTCTCGAGCCCATCGTGCTGCAGGAGAAGGAGGGCCTCGCCCTCATCAACGGCACCGACGGGATGCTGGCGATGCTGGCCCTCGCGATCACCGACCTGCGCGAGCTGTTGACGACGGCCGACCTCGCGGCGGCGATGAGCGTCGAGGGTCTCGCCGGCACCGACCGCGTCTTCGCGGCCGATCTGCAGGCCCTGCGGCCGCATCCGGGTCAGGCGCAGTCGGCCGCGACCATGCGCGCGGTGCTCGCCGGCTCGGCCACCATCGCCTCCCACGCCAGCACCGGGTTCACCAGAGTGCAGGACGCCTACTCGCTGCGCTGCGCACCCCAGGTGCACGGGGCGGCGCGGGATACCGTCGAGCATGCCGCCGTCGTCGCGGGACGCGAGCTGGCCAGCGCCATCGACAACCCCGTGATCACCCTCGACGGACGGCTCGAGTCGAACGGCAACTTCCACGGGGCGCCCGTCGGATACGTCCTCGACTTCCTGGCGATCGCCGCGGCAGACGTCGCGAGCATGAGCGAGCGACGCACGGACCGGTTCCTCGACAAGACCCGCAACGGCGGGCTGACGCCGTTCCTGGCCGACGATCCGGGCGTCGACTCCGGGCACATGATCGCCCAGTACACGCAGGCGGCGATCGTCAGCGAGCTCAAGCGCCTGGCGGCCCCGGCATCGGTCGACTCCATCCCGACGAGCGCCATGCAAGAGGATCACGTGTCGATGGGCTGGTCGGCGGCGCGCAAGCTGCGCCGCTCGATCGACGGCCTGCAGCGAGTCCTCGCCATCGAGCTGCTGACGGCCGCCCGCGGCATCGAGCTGCGCGGTCAGCCAGCGGCTCCGGTCACGGGCGCCGTCATCGCGGCCATGCGCGAGACCATCCCCGGTCCCGGGCCCGACCGCTACCTCGCGCCCGAGATCGCGGCGGCCGTCGCGCTCGTCGTCTCGGGCGAGCTCTTGAAAGCCAGCGGGTTGAGTAGCGCGTAGCGCGCGTCGAAACCCACAGCCACGAAAGGACCCCATGACATCCGGACCCCGCCCCGTGCGCGCCCACCGCGGCACGCAACTGCACACCCTCGGCTGGCCGCAGGAGGCCGCCCTGCGGATGCTGCAGAACAACCTCGACCCCCAGGTCGCCGAGCACCCCGACGAGCTCGTCGTCTACGGCGGCACGGGCAAGGCCGCGCGCGACTGGGCGAGCTTCGACGCGCTGGTGCGCACGCTGGAGACCCTGAAGGGCGACGAGACGATGCTCGTGCAGTCCGGGCGACCGGTCGGCGTCATGCAGACGCACGAGTGGGCGCCGCGCGTGCTCATCGCCAACTCGAACCTCGTAGGCGACTGGGCGAACTGGGACGAGTTCCGCCGGCTCGAGAAACTCGGCCTCACCATGTACGGGCAGATGACGGCCGGATCGTGGATCTACATCGGCACGCAGGGCATCCTGCAGGGCACCTACGAGACGTTCTCCGCCGTGGCCGCGGCCCGCTTCGGCGGCACCCTGGCGGGCACCATCACGCTCACGGCAGGGCTCGGGGGCATGGGCGGCGCGCAGCCGCTCGCCGTCACCATGAACGACGGGGTGGCGATCTGCGTCGACGTCGACCCGTCGCGCATCGCCCGGCGCATCGAGCACGGCTATCTGGATGTCGAGGCGTCGTCGCTCGAGGACGCCCTCGAGCGTGCATACGCGGCCCGCGATGCCAAGAAACCCCTCTCGATCGGGCTGCTGGGCAACGCGGCCGCGGTGTTCCCGCAATTGCTCGCCATGGGCGCCGAGATCGACATCGTCACCGACCAGACCAGCGCACACGACCCGCTCGCCTACCTGCCGCTCGAGTACTCGTTCGCGGAGTGGGACGCGGCCCGCACCTCCGACCCGAAGGGGTTCGCGGATGCGGCCCGCCACTCGATGGCACGGCATGTGGAGGCGATGGTCGGTTTCCAGCGCGCCGGATCCGAGGTGTTCGACTACGGCAACAACATCCGCACCGAGGCACTCGCCGCCGGGTACGCGGACGCATTCTCGTTCCCCGGCTTCGTGCCCGCGTACATCCGGCCGTTGTTCTCCGAAGGCAAGGGCCCGTTCCGATGGGCGGCGCTCTCCGGCGACCCCGCCGACATCGCGGCGACAGACCGCGCCGTCCTCGAGTTGTTTCCCGAGAACGAGTCGCTCGCCCGCTGGATCAAGCTGGCCGGCGAGCGCGTCCACTTTCAGGGGCTGCCCGCCCGCATCTGCTGGCTCGGGTACGGCGAGCGCGACGTCGCCGGCCTGCGGTTCAACGACATGGTCGCGTCCGGAGAGGTCGCCGCACCGCTCGTCATCGGGCGCGATCATCTCGACTCCGGCTCGGTCGCGTCGCCGTACCGCGAGACGGAGGCCATGAAGGACGGCTCGGATGCCATCGCCGACTGGCCGCTGCTGAATGCGCTCGTCAATACGGCATCCGGGGCCACCTGGGTCTCGATCCACCACGGCGGGGGAGTCGGCATCGGCCGCTCGATCCACGCGGGGCAGGTCACCGTCGCGGACGGCACACCGCTCGCCGGCGAGAAGATCGCCCGCGTGCTGCGCAACGACCCGGGCATGGGTGTCATCCGGCACGTGGACGCCGGGTACGACGAGGCGATCGAGGTGGCCGAGCGACTCGACGTACGCGTCCCGATGCGCGAGGGTTAGGCCGTGCCCGCCGACCTGCCGAACGATCCGCTCTGGCCGCGCGCGGGTGGCTGGCCGGCCGCCGTCGCGACCGAGCGTGCCGACATCGCGCTGGTGGGCATCCCGACCCACGCCCGGTCGCTGTCGCCCACTCAGGCGCACCTGACGCCGGCGGCGGTGCGCGAGGCCCTGCGCCGCTATTCGCTCGATACGGCGGGGCTGCGGGTCGTCGACGCCGGCGATGCGCCGGATCCGGATGCGGTGGACGCGACAGCGTTCGTCGCCGCGATCGACGCCGGCCTCGTGATCGCCCTCGGCGGAGACAACTCGGCGACCGTCCCCGTCGCCCGCGGCCGCGGAGCCACCGGCCTGGTCACCCTCGACGCCCATCACGACCTGCGCGACGGCGTCTCGAACGGATCGCCCGTCCGTCAGCTGATCGAGGCGGGCATCGCCGGCACCGCGGTCGTCCAGATCGGCATCGAGCCGCTCGCTAATTCGCGTGACTACGCGAAGCGCGCCGCCGATCTGGGAATCACGGTCGTGCTGCGCGACGAGCTGCGCCGCCGCCCGATCGACGACGTGATGGCCGAGGCGCTCGAGCTCGCGGGCGGCGGGGGCCGCACCGTGCACGTGGACCTCGACGTCGACGTCTGCGACCGTTCGGTCGCACCCGGCTGTCCCGCATCGGTGCCGGGGGGCATCTCGGCGGCCGAGCTTCGGGCGGCGGCGCGCGTGGCGGGCCGGCATCCCGACGTCGTCTCGATCGACCTCACCGAGGTGGATGCCGCGGCCGACGCCCCCGATGGCCGCACGGTCCGCCTGACCGCCCTCTGCGTTCTCGAGGCAGTGCGTGCGCGCGTCGAGCTGATCGAGGACCGGGCGTGATCGGCGACCCTCAGGGCGAGCGCTCATGAACAGCACTCTCGTCACCGGCATCGGGCTGCTCGTCACGTACGACGAGGAGCGTCCCGAGCGCACGGACGCCGCGCTCGTCATCGAGGACGGCCGGGTGTCGTGGGTCGGCGACGCGAGCGATGCCCCGGATGCCGACGAGCGCATCGACGTCGAGGGCCGCTGCGTGATCCCCGGGTTCGTCGACAGCCACGGGCACCTGATGTTCGCGGGCGACCGGGCCGACGAGTTCGAGGCGCGGATGGCGGGGAACGCCTACGAGGCGGGCGGCATCCGGCGCACCGTGCGGCTCACGCGCGAGGCGACGGATGACGAGTTGCTCGCCAACGCGCGGCGGCTCATGCGCGAGGCCCGCGCGCAGGGCACCACGACCATGGAGATCAAGTCCGGCTACGGGCTGACCGTCGATGATGAGGCGCGCGCCCTGCGCCTCGCGGCGACCCTGACCGCGGAGACCACGTTCCTCGGCGCGCACGTGGTGCCGGACGGCATCTCGCGCGAGGAGTACGTCGATCTGGTGTGCGGCGAGATGCTCGCGGCGTGCGCTCCCCATGCCAAGTGGATCGACGTGTTCTGCGAGACCGGGGCATTCACGGTCGAGGAGTCGCGCCGCATCCTCGAGGCCGGGGCCGCTGCGGGGCTCGGGTTGCGCGTGCATGCCGCGCAGCTGGGCGAATCCGACGGGGTGCGACTCGCGGTGGAGCTCGCCGCCGCCTCGGTGGATCACTGCACCTACCTCTCCGGAGCCGACGTCGACGCCCTCGCGGGATCGCGCACCGTCGCCACCCTGCTGCCGGGCGTCGAGTTCTCGACCCGGCACCCGTATCCGGATGCCAGGCGGCTGCTGGATGCCGGGGTCGCCATCGCGCTCGCCTGC
>JBDSKH010000249.1:0-14643 GCA_039917005.1 Pseudolysinimonas sp. | reverse complement strand
GACGTCTTCGACGATGACGGCGAGCCGATCGTGAACGAGCAGGGGTATCACCTGCGAGAGCGGGTTCCCGGCTCAGAGCGTCGTGTGGAGGGGACCGAGGGCAAGCCGATCGGGATCCACTACGAGCTGCTCGGCCTCCTCTCGCTCGTGGCCGACCGCTTCATCTGGGACGAGCACAGCAAACTGCGCGACGAGCATGACGCGCTCGTCGTGCAGTTGCGGAAGAAGGGCCTGATCGACTAGGGCTTGTAGTACTGGGTGCAGTTGTTGTTCTCGTCGTACGCGACGCACTGCGCGTTCCCGGGCCCGTTGGCATAGCAGTTGGACTCGTTGCCGTACGCGTCGACGGCGCCGGCGGTGTAGCCGTAGCCGCACTGCACCGGGCCTGGGTTGCCGTAGAAGTTCTCAGGCGCCGGAGGAGGGGGCGGCGGCACCTCGGACTTCAGCGTGTGGGGCACGAGCAGTTTGTGGGAGATCTGCGGCTTCTCGTGGCCAGCCGCGCTGACACGGAGATCGTCGGCCGCGTAGCCGGCAACAGCGACCCGACCGATGCCTGCAGCGCCGCCGAGGACGAGCAGGGACGCGGCGATGATCGCGATCGTGCGCCACGTGTGTCGGGGTCGCTTCAGCTTGTCGCTGGGTAGCACGGGCTGCTTCGTCATGGTCCTGATGCTCCTTGATTCGGTTGCGCACACCTTAATCCGATCGCACGTCAATTAAAAGACCCAATTCGAGAAGGAGGCCTCCGATGGCTCGTGCAGGTGACCTCGACGCACTACTGGGCGAGACCCTTCCGCCGGCATCACACCCGCGCGCGCGCATGGTCGCGCAGGGGGCTCGTCCGAAGGATCGCGGGTTGGCTCGGGGGGAGGTTCCTCCGCTGATCGCTCAGTGGAAGCGAGATCTGGCCTCCGAGAACGCGAACTGGTTCACCCGTTGGACGAGGAGCCAGGTCGCGAGTTACCGCCTCGAGCTGATCATGAGCTACTTGGCGATGATGTTCTTCGGAGCGACCTCGATCGCTGCCGGGATCCCCATCTTCACGTTCACCACCCCGCTGGGATGGACGCCGATCTGGGGTGCCTTCGTCATCGCTGGCGGCCTTGTGGCCGCCATCGGTGCGCTGCGAGCTGGTGAGGAGCCGCAGACCCGGGTCGTGCGCGTGTTCAACCGGGTCGAGCTCGGCGGTTCGATCGTGCTGTTCTTGATGCTCGGAACGTACGCGGCGCTGCTGCTGCTCATCGGGAACGGGGCTTTCGACGATGCTCGCCTGGCGAGCGGTCTCGACCCGGTGACAGTGCAGCAGAACCTGGCTCGCGTCGCGGTGGGGGCGGCGCTGGCGGCACTGGGCATCCGTCCGGCGATCCGGATGGTGTGGCTCCTGTTCCGTCCGGGGAAGCTGGCCGACACCGGCCCCATTCCGGTGATCCCGCAGTCTCACGAGAGCACCACGGTCGTTACCGAGGTCACCCCTTGAACCTGTCCCGCCTGGCCACCGAACCCGACAGCCTCGCGTGGCTGGGCCCCGTCGTTCTGACCAGCGGCTCGATCATCGTCGCGCTCCTCGGAACGATCGGTCTGATCTGGCGTCGCCGGCAGGATCGGCACGATGCGGTCGCGGACCAAAAGGTCTCCAAGCAGGCGTCGGAGTCCGATGAGTGGGACGAGGTCCGAGTGGCCCGCGCAGAGGCGACGAAGTACTACAACCTCTACGTGTTCTTCCGGAACCTGTTCTACGACGTGCAGGCCGCGCTCAAGCACCTCGTGCGCAAGCTGCGTGACGCCCACCCCGACATGGAACTCGACCAAGACGCCGTCGACGCGCTGGCGCTCAAGCCGGACGCCGACGCGAAGTAGCACCACCGAACCGCGCAGCCGAAGGCGCTGCGAGAAGGAGAAGCACCATGAAACTCATCAAGTACGCGCTCGCGGGAGCTCTGGCCGCGGTCATCGTGGTCGTCGGTGTCGCGACACCCGCTGTTGCCGTGACGCACCTGGCGGTCGTGTTCGCCAGCGACCCTGCCCCGATCTTCGTGTTCGACGGCATCCCGCTTCCGATCGTCATCGGCCTCGTCACGGGCACGGTCATCCCGGCGATCGTCGGGCTGCTCAGCAGGCTCGTCGACAGAGTCTCGAGCTCGTCGATGTCGCCGCTCGCGAAGGGGGTCGTCCTGTCGGGACTGGCGGTCCTCTCGGGCGCCATCACGAGCGTCAGCACGGCCCTGTCGGGCGGCCAACCGATCAACCTGGGCATCTTGGTGGCAACGACCGCCAGCGCCTTCATCATGGCCGTCGCGACCTACTTCGGCCTGCTGAGCAGACCGTCGTCACGCGGCAACTCCATCGCCGGCGCCATCAAGGGCGAATGAACGACGTCGACCAGGTCGGCGAGTACTCGGTTCCGAAGGATCCGATGGATGACCTGGCCTGCGAGTCCTGCCAGTAGCCCCGCGGGTTGATCGCCGCGTGTTCGAGCTGGCGCTGAACGCCGCCAGGTGCTCGAACGAATCCCGCCCCCTCCGGCAAGAGCCCCTGGCTCTCAGCTGGAGGGGGCGCTTTCGTGCGCCTCGGCTTAGTCGGCCGCTTTCCTGGCGGCCGCAGCGATCACGTCGGCCCGTGCCAGCACGACGGTGCGCTCGCCGACGCGGTGACCGTGCAGCTTGCCGGTCTTGATCTGCTTGTCGATCGCCTGCCGCGTGACTCCGAGCATCTCGGCCGCGTCGTCGGTGCTGATGAGCTCAGGCACGGGCGTAAGGCCGTTGCGCAGGTCGAAGTCCGTGGTGGGCAGCACCTCGAGTGCGATGAGCGGCCGCTGCACCTTGGAGGCGAGGCCGGTCGCGAGCTGCGAGACGTCGTACGCGTCAGCGCCCTGGATCGTCAGCCACACGTCGATGTTGCCGTTGCCGACGGGGCCGGATGCAGGGTGGAACGTCGCGAAGGTGTCGACGAGCAGCTCGCCGCTCTCTTCGGTGGGCGGCATCTGATACTCGAGCCGGATGTTGTATTCGGTCATGGTCTTCTCCTGGTTGTGTCTCGTACACTGGGACCTTCAAGTGGGGCCGGAGATCATTACTCGATCTCCGGCCCCCGTTTTCATCTGGGGCCTAGGGCGGCGGCCAGATGAACCCGTTGCGACGGCACTTCGCCAGGCTGTTCTTCCAGCCCCGGAAGTCGCTCGGCGTTCCGCCGAACGTGGCAACGTACGCCCCGTCCCGGTAGACCGCCATGTGGCCGTTCTTCCGGATCCAGGTGTTGAAGCCCTGCTTCCGCAGTTCCTTCTCGATCGCCTTGAGTTCCTTGTGCATTTGTATCACCTCCCTTCGCTCTGTGTAAACCCATTCTATCGGGTTAGGTTGCTCTAGCGCAACCAATTGAGGAGAGAATGGCAAGGTATTTCAGGGATTCTTCGGCCTCACGGCGGACGCCCACACCCAGGCGTGATGACGATCGCCGGCAGGCGTGATCCAGCGCACGTGCACTGCGTGCTCAGTCCACTCGACAGCCTCGGCGTCGATGAGCGCCGCGGTGACGCCGTATCGTACCCAGGCCCGCACGGGGCGTGCGATCGGTGCCTGTGTCAGGGGCTCTCTGTCCAGCTCGAGCTCGTCGCTCGTGAGGGTGAGGGGCGGCTGCTCTGACATGACGCGCTGCAGCACGCGCGCGTCCATCTGCCGGTCGACCGCGGCCGCGTATCGCTTGCTGGTTCCCATCGTGCTCCTGGATGTGGAGCAGTCCGGCCGCCTGCTGAAGCGATGCTAACGCGTGCTGACGGCGTAGAGAATCAGAGCGAACCCGACGAGCAGCCCTGAGACCACAAGTGCGACCGTCGCGGTGGTCCGGGAACGGATCGCGCGAGCCCTGGTGAGCGCGATGATCGAGAGGATCACGGCGCCGATCAGCACGTAGAGGGACCACGCCGGCGTGCGAAACACCAGGGCGCCGACGGTGCCGGCGATCGCCAGTGCGAGGCTGATGTCGCCGAGGTAGTTCCTGGATCGTTTCGCGGCCGCGGGTGGAGCGCTCATGCCCGGGATGCTACCCGGTGTCGGTGGTTCGAGGCAGCATCTTCTTCATGGCCACCCGAACACTCACCGATCTTGAGGTGCGGATCCTCGACTTCGCGGAGAAGCACGAGGGTCAGAAGCCGGCGTTGACGTACGCGGCCGCTCGAGCGGAGTTCGGCTGGTCGGCGGCTGGCTACGTGCAGAAGCTCTACGCGGTCCTTGACCTACCCGCCGCCGAGACGAAGCGACCCTTGCTCGTGCACCGCCTGCAGCGCGTCCGTGACGAGCGCTCGCAGGCCCGCGCTTCGCGCACGTTCCGGCTCGTCAGCTGATCGTTTCCGCTGGGTAACCGCTGGCTCCGAGCCAAGCGCGGCCGTGCTTCCCTGATATCAGTAGGGCGGACGGGACTTGAACCCGTGACCGACGGATTATGAGTCCGCTGCTCTAACCAGCTGAGCTACCGCCCCGTGCTGAAACCCTATCGGCGCGCACCCTCGAGACGCGGGAAGGTCATTGCGGCGGTATCGTCACCGACTCGGTCACAGGGTCGATGACGTCCTCGCCGCGGTACAGGCTCTCGAACACTTCGAGCGTGCGCTGGATGTCGTGGGCCTCGACCGTGCGCAGGGCACCGCGCTTCAGTCGCTCGAGCTCCTTCGACGGTGCCGTCAGCACCTTCGTCAGGTAGCCGGCGAAAGCGTCGATGTCGCCCGGCTCGTAGAGATATCCGTTCTCGCCGGGATGCACGAGGTGCGGGAGTGCCATCGCATTCGCGGCGACGACCGGCAGCCCGGATGCGAGTGCCTCCATCGTGGCGATGCTCTGCAGCTCGGCCCGCGACGGCATCCCGAACACCGTCGAGCGCGTGAGCGCCGCACGCAGTTCGTCGTAGCTGACCTTGCCGGTGAAGGTCGTGCGGTCGGCGATGGCGAGATCGCGCGCCTTCGCCTCGAGCTGACGCTTCACTTCGCCGTCGCCGACGATCTGGACCTGCACGTCGAGCTCGGGGTCGAGGCGGGTCACGGCCTCGAGCAGTTCCTGCACGTGCTTCTCTTCATCGAGCCGCCCGAGGAAGGTGACGATGTTGCTCGTGCGCGGCGAGAAGTCCGCCGTGTAGTCCCGTGACTGGATGCCGCATGAGATCGCGTGCACGCCGGTGAGCCCGGTGTTCAGCTCGAAGAAGTCGGCCGCGCGCCGGGTCGGGGCGGTGATCGCGTCCGCCTGCTTGAACCACTTGCGCGCCGACGACCACTGGATGCGGGTCAGCCAGCCGTGCATGAAGGACGGCAGGATCGCGACGTGCTGGAGCATGTTCTCCGGCATCGTGTGGTTGGTGCCGACGAGCCGGATCTTGTGCTTCACCGCCGATGTCACCAGCCCGCGCCCGACGACGATGTGCGACTGGAAGTGGATGACATCGGGCTTGATCGCGCGCACGATCCGCTCGGCATTCGGCTTCGCACGCCACGGGAGCATGAAGCGCAGCCACGGGTGCGGCAGCCATCTCCAGCTGTAGATGCGGTGCACCGTCAGATCCTGGCCGGCGTGCTCCTCGGTGAACACACCCACCTGCCCCCGCTTGGCGGGAGCCATGACGTGGACGTCGTGACCGCGCGAGGCGAGCCCGGCCGCGAGGCTGCGCGTGAACGTGGCCGAGCCGTTGACGTCAGGGGAGAAAGTGTCGGCCCCGATGAGGATGCGCATCCTTCCCAACGCTACCGCAGCGACGGGCACACGGATGTTGCAGGGCTCACTCTGTGGCGCTCTTCTTCGGTGCGCCGTGTGCGCGCGCCCGCGGGTGTGCGACCACCTGGATCGCCTCGCCCACGACCTCGGCGACGACCTCCTCGACAACCGTGCCGCCCTGATGGGCCTGCGGATGATGCTTGGCGAGCTGGAAGACACCGTAGATGGCAAGGGCCGCCGCGACGACCCAGATGAGCAGAGCCCAGAGCGGCACCTGCGCGGCCTCACCCAGAACCGCGATGCCGATGGCGACGGCCACGAGCGGGTCGACGACCGTGAGGCCCGCGATGACCAGGTCGGGCGAGCCGACCGAGTAGGCGGTCTGCACGAAGTAGGCACCGAGCGCGGCGGCCAGCAGCATCCCGACGATGCAGACGATGGTGAGCCACTCGAAGGTGCCGCCGCCCGTCACCCCGGCGATCTCGTTGCCGACGCGGTTGATCACCACCTTGGCGAGGGTGGCGACGAAGCCGTACAGCACCCCGGCCGAGAGGATGTAGAAGATGGCGCCGACGCGCTTGCGAAAGTAGGCGAAGGCGACGGCGAGCGAGGCGAGGACCACGCCGAGCACGATCAGGATGACGATGAGCTGCAGGCGCTCGACGACCGACTCCCGCGCGAAGATCGCAGCGACCGTGACGAAGATCGCGATGCCCGAGACGCAGAACACGATCGCGCGGATCGCCGCCCCTTCGAGCTTCACCTTCGAGACGCGCGCGTTGACGATGGACGTGATGACGAGGGCGACGACACCGAGCGGCTGCACCACGATGAGGGGCGCGAAGCCGAGGCTGGTCAGCTGGAAGAGGATCGCAAGCCCGAGAAGCACGCTGCCGACAACCCACCACATGCTGGATGCGAGGCGGAGCAGCTGCTTGACGCTCAGGCCCGCCTTGTGCCCCGATCCGTGGCGCGCCTCGACGGTCTCGACCCCGCGGTGCTGGAACTGCGCTCCCAGGGCCAGGAACACTCCGCCCACCAGCGCGATGATGATGCCGACGGGGGCCATCCCCCCGATGACACTGTCAATGCTTGGGAGGTCGACGGGCACCCGATGAATCTACCCGGTGCACCGCCGATATCCTTGGCGAATGTCCGTTCGTCCCATCGTTATCACGGGCGAGCCCGTCCTCCACACCCGTGCGCGTCCCGTCGGCGACATCGACGACGATGTGCGCGCGCTCGTGCGGGACATGGAGGAGACGATGGCGGCCGCACCCGGCGTCGGCCTCGCGGCGCCGCAGGTCGGCGTCCCGCTTCGGCTGTTCATCTGGAACTGGCACGACGAGGATGGCGTCGAGCACCGCGGCACCGCGATCGACCCCGAGCTGTGGATCAGCACGACGCCCACGGGCGAACCGGATGTCGACGCCGAGTCCGAGGGCTGCCTCTCGGTCCCGGGCGAGCGATTCCCGCTCCGTCGGGCGGAGCTCGCGAGACTCCGGGCTACCGACCTCGACGGGCGCCCATTCGACGTGAAGGCCAGCGGATGGCTGGCGCGCATCTTCCAGCACGAGTACGACCATCTCGACGGCGTCCTCTACGTGGATCGGTTGACCTATCCCCTATCGCGGGCTGCCGCTAAGGTCATCAAGAAGAAGAGCTGGGGGGCTCCGGGAGCCTCCTGGACGCCCGGCGTGGATCACCTCGAGGACTGAGACCCTGCTACGCCATCCAGCCGGCCAGTCGCAGCAGCGCCGCCACGATCGCGGCGCTGATCACCACGACGGTGAACATGGATCAGGCCGCGGGTGCCGAATCGGCATCCCGCGGCCTGAGAGCCGAGCGCTACTTGTGCGGCGGCACCGGCGGCTGGGGAACACTCGCGCGCAGCACTTCGAGGCGCGCGCGGTACTCCTTCTCGTCGATGTCACCCTGCGCGAAGCGCTCGGCGAGCGAGGTTTCGGCGCTGCGGGCCGACGCGGCCTGCGCCCAGCCCTGGTGACCCCAGCCGTGGCCGTAGCCGTAGCCGGGCCCGTATCCGCCGCTCCAGGCGTGCCGGCGCCAGCGGCGACCGATCAGCCCGAAGACCAGGACGAAGACCAGGATCCAGAACAGCGGGATCAGGAAGAAGAGCCAGCCGAAGCCGTGCCCGAAGGGGTGCGCGACTGCGGCGGCCAAGGCGAGTGAGGTGAACACGGTTGTCCTTCTCTTGTATGGATGCCGGACCGTTCGATCCGGTGACTCCACACTCGTCGCACCGCCGCATCCGCGAATCTGCCGCCCGGATGCATCTGCCTACTCCCGTGAGAGCAGTCGCGGGGGTCGGCCCTACTCCTGTCGCCCCGCGGCGACCAGACCGGTCTCGTAGGCGATCACGACGAGCTGCACGCGATCGCGTGCCAGCAGCTTCGACATGATGCGCGAGACGTGGGTCTTCGCCGTGAGCGGGCTCAGGAACAGCGCCGTCCCGATCTCCTGGTTGGTGAGGCCCTGACCGACAAGCGCGAGCACCTCGCGTTCGCGATCGGTGAGGGTCTGCAGCCGCGCATCGTCGGGGGCATCGCGCAGCGTGCCGGCGACGCGCTCGAGAAGGCGCTTGGTGACTCGCGGGCTCAACAGAGCGTCACCGCCTGCAACGACGTGGATGGCGCGGATCAGCTCGACCGGCTCGGTGTCTTTCACGAGGAACCCGCTCGCTCCCGCGCGGATCGCCTGAGCGACGTACTCGTCGAGCTCGAACGTCGTGACGACCACGACGTGGGTGCCGTTCAGCGCGGGGTCGGCGACGATCTGCTCGGTCGCCCACAACCCGTCTCCATCGGGCATCCGGATGTCCATCAGCACCACGTCCGGCTTCTCGCGCGTGACGAGGGTGACCGCCTCGCGGCCGGTGCCCGCCTCGCCGACGACCTCGAGATCCGGCTCGGCCTCGAGCAAGCTACGGAAGCCGCCACGGATCAGCTGCTGGTCATCGGCCAGGGCGACCCGGATCACGATGTGCCCCCGGCGCCGAGAGTACGGCCGACTGGGATCTCGCCCGAGACGACGAACCCGCCGTCCGGCGCCGGCCCAGCGCTGAGGTGACCGCCGAGCAGTTCCGCGCGTTCGCGCATGCCCAGCACGCCGCGGCCGCCCGATTCGCTCGCCGAGCCCTCGACTCCGCTGCCGTCGTCGTGCACCTCGACGCGATAGGTGTCGTCGGCGCGCTCGAGCAGCACCGTCACCCGGCGCGCCCCGTTCGCGTGCCTGGCAACGTTCGTGAGCGACTCCTGCACGATGCGGTACAGCGCGAGCTGGATCTGCGCGGGCACCTCGGCGTGCGCCAGCCGGTCGTCGAGATCGACAGCGAAGTCCGAGCGGGATGCGGCCTCCACCAGCGCAGGCAGGCGGTCGAGATCCGGTTCCGGGACGAGGGGCGCGTCCGCCGACGTCCCACCCTCGGCGCGCAGCATCCCCAGCACGGACCGCACCTCGTCGAGCGCGGTCTTGCTGGTCTCTTTGATGCTGGCCAAGGCATCCGCGGCCTTCTCGGGTTGTTTCTCCATGAGATGTAGCCCCACGCCCGCCTGCACGTTGATCTGGCTGAGCGAATGGGCGAGCACGTCGTGCAGCTCCCGGGCGATACGCACGCGCTCGCCCTGCACGGCGCTCTGGCGTCGCTCGGTGGCGAGGCGCCGGTACTCGCTCGCGCGATCGCGGCGGGTGCGGAGGCTCTCGCCGATGCCGAACACGATCAGGATACCGAGTGTCGTCCCAGCGATACGGAACGGCGTCCACTCCTCGCGGCCAAAGATGCCCGCGATCGTGATCGACGCGATCCAGCAGACGCCGATCGACACCCACGCCCAGATGCGGGCATCGCGCACGATGGCACTGACGATCGCGAATGCCAGGGCGATGTAGGGAGGGCCGCCGCGCGCGTTGACGAACAGATCGAGGGATGCCGCCACAGCAGTGACCGCCACGACCGGCCCTGGGAAGCGCCGCGCTGCGATGAGCGCGAGCGGCCCGACCGCGGCGATCGCGATCGACAGGGCTGTGTCGCGCGGGCTCAGGTTCGCGAACCGCGACACGAATATCGCTGTCGGGATCTGGATCGCGAACGACACGATGACCGGCATCCAGAGCGTGAACCACTTGGGCGCGCGCCACATGGGCGGTGGGCCGTCCCAGCCGCCGTGACCCCACCAGGGCGGACCCCCGTGACCCGCGGCGTGCTGCTCCCACCGAGCGCGCATGTGGTCGGGCCTCGGCATGGCTCGATGCTACGCGCGGGGTGGGAGCGGGGCGTCCTCCCGTGGGAGTAACGCTGGTGAAGCTCCCCGACTTGGACTCGAACCAAGAACCTATCGATTAACAGTCGATTGCTCTGCCAATTGAGCTATCGGGGATCGCTGCGAAAACAGCCTCGCAAGACTATCAAAGGTTGGACGCGGCGCCGACCGGCATGAGGCAGGTCGGCGAGGGTACCGCGACCGGTTCTCCGAGCGGCGTGAGCGTGCCGTCGGGCTCGATGCGGAGGGTCGCGACCGTGCTCGACCGCTGATTCGCGACGTTCACGAATCCACCATCGACGATGAAATGACGCGGCCAGTTCCCGCCGCTCGGAGCCCAGCCGACCGGGCGCGCGGCGTCCACATCGATCGCGATCGAGGCGATCCGGTTGCTTCCCCGGATGCCGGCGAACACGACACTTCCGTCAGGCGACAGCCCCAGCGCGGCGGCCTGATCTGTGCCCGGCGCGGAGCCGGGAAGCTGCATGATCTGCACGATCTCGAACGACGCCCCGGAGGGCTCGAGCAGCATGAATTCGCAGCTCCACTCCCCCAACAGCGCGATGCGGCCGTCGGGCAGCGGAAGAAGATCGCGTGGACCCGTGCCCGGTGGAACGGCGACCTCGTCGTAGCGGATGAGCCGGTCGCCAGACCACCGGTGCAGGTACACCCGATCGGTGCCGAGATCAACGGTGAGAATGCGGCCGTCGGCGAGAGGCCGCACGTGGTGGGCGTGTGAACTCTCCTGAGCGGGGAGAGGACCGTGATCTTCTGGCGTGCCCGGGATCGCCTCGTCTGGCATCCAGATCACCCCGTCGCGGTAGCAGGCGACGATCGGGCGGTCGCGCACGATGACCAGGTGGCACGGTTCATGGCCCGACAGGTGCAGGCGCTCGACGAGCTCCAGGCGATCGCCCGCGAGGTCGAAGACATCGACGGCCGACGATCCCTCGAGGGCTGCATAGACCCGCGATCCGTCGACCGTGATCCAGGTGGGCGAAAGAGTCTCGGCCGCGACTCCCCGGTACTCGAACCGCCCGTCGGCGCTCGAACGCCCCCACCCGACGCCGGTGGCCGTGCCGCCCATGTCGGCTCCGTATCCACCGATCAGGTAGTCGATCACCCGCGCAGGGTCTCCGAGAGGCGCGCGACGTAGTCGTGCAGCGGGTTCTCGAGCACCTCGTCGACCTGCCCGAGGCCGACGAACATGCCGCCGTGCATGACGGCGATCTGCTCCGTCATGGTGCGCAGTTCGCGCAGGTCATGGCCGATGACGAGGGCCGAGAACGCCCGCTCGCGCTGGAGGTCGGCGATGACGGTCAGGATGCGGCCGCGCACGAGAACGTCGACACCCATGGTCGGGTCGTCGGCGACGAGCAGCGACGGCTCGAGAATGAGGGCACGCGCCAGTGCGACGCGCTGCCGCTGACCGCGGCTGAGCTCGTGCGGGAACTTGTTCATCACCGCGAGCGGCAGGCGCACGGCGTCGATGAGGGTGGCGACCGCGGCCCCGGCATCGAGCCGGTCGAACTTGCGGTCGCGCGAGTAGATCGGCTCGGAGACGTTCTCGCCGATGGTGAGGTGCGGTTCGAGGGTGGAGCCGCCGTCCTGCGGGAGGTACCCGACGCGCAGCGTCAGACGGCTGCGCTTGCGGTCGGAGATCTCGCGCATGTCCTGCCCGAACACGTTGAGCGACCCGCCGAAGATCTTCGGGAGCGGCTTCTCGCCATGCTGCACCTGCGCTGCGACCGCCCGCGCCAGGGTGCTCTTGCCCGAACCGGCCTCGCCCACGATGCCGAGGATGCCGCCGACGGGGATCTCGAACGAAACGCCGTTGACGGCGACGTCGTCATCCCCATACCCCAGGGTGAGGTCGTCGGCGAGTACCGCGACCGGCGCATCCGTCACGTTTCCACCGTACCGGTCAGGCAGGGGCCCGCGAGCCACCGGCTTTGTCGGCGCGGGCCGGGCCGTTGCGGGCGCGGCGTGCTGCCTGCTCGACCGGATCGGGCACCGGCAGCGAATTCAGCAGCCGCTGCGTGTAATCGTTCTGGGGGTTGCCCAGCACGTCGGCGGTGCGGCCCTCCTCGGCGATCTCGCCATTGTGGAGGACCACGATCCGGTGAGCGAGCATGTCGACGACGGCGAGGTCGTGCGTGATGAAGAGGGTGGCGAAGCCGAAGCGCTCCTGCACCTCGCCGAAGAGCTCGAGGACGCGGGCCTGCACCGAGACGTCGAGCGCGCTGGTGGGCTCGTCGGCGATGAGCAGCTTCGGGTCGAGCGCGATGGCGCGGGCGAGGCTCGCGCGCTGACGCTGGCCGCCGCTCAGCTCGTGCGGGAACCGGTCCCCATACTCCTTCGGCAGCTGCACGGCCTCCATGAGCTCGTCGACGCGCTCGCGGGCGGCCGCCGGGTTCGCCGCGACGCCATGTACGACGAGCGGCTCGGCGACGCACTGGGCGATGGTGAGCAGCGGGTTGAAGCTCGTCGCGGGATCCTGGAACACGAACCCCAGGTCCTTGCGATGCGGACGGAAGGTGCGCTCGCGCACCCCGAGCATCTCGACGCCGAGCACGTCGAGGGAGCCGTCGGTGACGCGGGTGAGCCCCGCGATCGCCCGTCCGATTGTCGTCTTACCCGAACCGGACTCGCCCACCAGCCCCAGCACCTCGCCGGGCATGATGTCGAAGCTCACCCGATCGACGGCGCGGAACGCCTTGCGCCCGAGTCGGCCCGGGTACTCGATCACGAGGTCCTTGGCCGAGACGACGGGCTTGTCCGACGACGGCTTCACCTGCGGCCGGTCGGCGATGTCGAGGCGCGGCACCGCCGCCAGCAGCTTCTGGGTGTACGGATGCTGCGGCGAGGCGAAGAGCTCGCGCACCGGCGCCGTCTCGACGACCTCGCCGTTGAACATGACGGCGACGCGGTCCGCGAGATCGGCGACAACGCCCATGTTGTGCGTGATGAGAACGATGGCCGTGCCGAACTCGGCGCGGAGGTCGCGCAGCAGCTCGAGGATCTCCGCCTGCACCGTCACGTCGAGCGCGGTCGTCGGCTCGTCGGCGATGATCACCTCGGGCTCGAGGGTCAACGCCATCGCGATGACGATGCGCTGCTTCTGGCCTCCGGAGAACTGATGCGGGTAGTCGTTGACCCGGCGGGCCGCGTCGTCGATGCCGACCTTGGTCAGCATCTCGATGGCACGGCGTCGCGCCTGAGCCTTCGACACGTTGCCGTGCGCCCGCATGCCCTCTGCGAGCTGCCAGCCGACGGTGAAGACGGGGTTCAGGGCGGTCGACGGCTCCTGGAAGATCATGGCCGCACGGGTTCCGCGCAGCTCGCGCATGCGGCCGGCGCTGATCGAGACCACGTCGTCGGCGCCGAGGAAAACGGCCCCGCCGATGTTGGCGGTTTCGGGGAGCAGGCCGAGGATGGTCCGGGCGGTGACCGTCTTGCCGCTGCCGGACTCCCCGACGATGGCCAGGACTTCGCCCGGAGCCACCTGCAGGCTGACGTCGCGCACCGCGTGCACGTCGCCGCCGTCGGTCGCGAAGGTGACATCCAGATCGCGGATGTCGACGGCGGGCCTCGTGGAAGCATCCATCAGAGAACCTCGCCCATCTCTTCGCGTGCGACAGGCTGAGTGGCGGCGACGGCATCGGCCGGCGTCGCATCCGCGGCGCGGCGCCGCGCACGCAGGCGCGGGTCGGCGAGGTCGTTGAGGCTCTCGCCGATGAGCGTGATGCCCAGCACGACCAGGACGATGGCGGAGCCGGGGAACACCGACGTCCACCAGATCCCGCTGGTCACGTCGCTGATCGAGCGGTTGAGGTCGTAGCCCCATTCGGCTGCCGACGTCGGTTCGATGCCGAACCCGAGGAATCCGAGCGCAGCCAGCGTGAGGATCGCCTCCGAGCTGTTGAGCGTGAAGATCAGCGGCAGGGTGCGGGTCGAGTTGCGCAGCACATGGCGGAACATCACGCGTGGAGTGCTGGCGCCGACCACCTTGGCCGACTCGACGAAGGCCTCGGCCTTCACCCGCACGGCCTCGGCGCGGATGACGCGGAAGTACTGCGGAATGAAGACGACGGTGATCGAGATGGCCGCAGCCAAAACGCCGCCCACGAGATTCGATTGGCCCTTGCTGATGACGATGCCGGCGACGATCGCGAGCAGCAACGTGGGGAAGGCGTAGACCGCGTCGGCGATCACGATGAGCACCCTGTCGAGCCATCCACCGAGGTAGCCGGAGAGCAGACCGAGCAGCACCCCGACGAAGATCGACAGGAGCACGGCGACCACGATCACGAAGAACGCGGTGCGCGCCCCCCAGATGACGCGCGAGAGCACGTCGTATCCGCCCACGGTCGTCCCGAGAATGTGCTCGCCACCCGGAGGCACCTGCGCTCCGAACGTCTCACCGTCGGCGCCGGTCAGCTGGTTGAAGCCGTAGGGGGCGAGCAGCGGAGCGAATATCGCCATCAGCAGGAAGAATCCGGTGATCACGAGGCCGGTCACCAGCATCCCGCGCTGGAGTCCGACGCTCTGCCGGAACTGATGCACGATGGGCAGCCTGCCCAGGAGCTTTCGCAGCTTCATCAGTACCTCACCCGCGGATCGATGATCGCCGCCATGATGTCGACGATGAAGTTGGTCAACGCGACGATCACCGC
>JBDSKH010000248.1:0-14951 GCA_039917005.1 Pseudolysinimonas sp. | reverse complement strand
TCGCGAGGACCGCCGTCGCGCCCGCGACGATCGCCTTCGTGCTCTCGATGGCGACCAGGATGCGCTTCTGCGGGATGCGGTCGGCGATCGCGCCGCCGATCAGGGTGGCGACGATGAGGCCGACCGCGTTGGCCGTCGCGACGTACGACACGGCGATCGGTCCGCCGCCGAGCGTGTCCTTGATCTCGAACACCATCGAGACCAGCCAGACCCCGGCCCCCAGCAGCGACATGACCAGAGCGAGCGCCAGGATGCGGTATTGGGCGTGCAGGAACGGCCGGGCCGCCCGTGGCAGCTTTCGGCGCGGAGCGGCCTCCGTCATCCGTTCAGGACCGAGAGGATATTGCCGGCGGGATCCTTGAACCAAGCGATGTCGGGCCCCATGTTCGCGGACTTGCCGCGCGCGATGCCCTTGTCATCTTGGTGCGAGCCTTCGTACCGTTCGAGCGTGACGCCCGCGGCGACGAGCTCGTCGACGGCCGCGTCGATGTCGGCGACCTCGAAGTTCAGCACCGTGAACGTCGCCGGGGCGTGGTCGTCCTTCGGGTAGATGAAGACGTGGATGGCGCCGACGTGGAGTTCGAGGCCCATGCCCGTGTCGCGCACATCGAGGCCGAGCTTGTCCTTGTAGAACGCGAGCGCAGCCGACTGGTCGTCGACGGAGAATCCGCTGAATGCACTGGTGGTGGTGAGCATGTGAGCCTCCGCAGTTCGCTGCGCGCACATGGATTTCATGTGTACGCTGTCCACAATGCCACTCCCGACAGCGGCAGTCCACCCGGAGGGGGCACTCGTGAGCATCGCGCAGCGCACCACCTATCGTCATGGCGACCTCCGACAAGCGCTCCTCGACGCGGGCATCGACATGGCACGCGAAGGCGGTCCGGATGCCGTGGTGCTGCGCGAGGCGACCCGGCGCACCGGGGTGTCCCCCAACGCCGCCTACCGGCACTTCGCCGATCGCGAGGCGCTCGTCGCCGCTGTGAGCGATGCCGCATCCAGCGCTTCGGCAGCGGCGATCGAGGCCGAGTGGGACACGGTGCCCGCCGGCACCCCCGCCGAGACCGCGCACGCCCACCTCCGCGCCGTCGGCGTCGGGTACCTGCGCTTCGCGCGCGACGAGCCGGGACTCTTCCGCGCCGCGTACACCGTTCCCTCCGATCTCGAAGAGGCGTTCAGCCCCCGGAAGGCCGGGCCGGGCGGGCGCACCCCGTTCCAGCTGCTCAGCATCGCGCTGGATGAGATGGTGGCCGCCGGGCTCCTCCCGGCCGAGCGACGCCCCGGCGCCGAACTCTGCGCATGGTCGGCGGTGCACGGTCTCTCGATGCTCGTGATCGAGGGCCCGTTGCGCGACCTCGACGACGCCACGCTGCTCAACGCCGGACGTCAGGTGATCGACATGGTGGACAGGGGCCTGTGATTTAGGCTGGAACGCAGCATGAAAGCGCTCACCGAATCCGACATCCGGAGCTCGTTCGTCAACGCCCTCCCGCAGGAGGCCCTCCGGCTGCCGCTGCCGGGTTTGCACGAGATGTACTGGGACGATCGCGAATACCTCGGCTGGCGTGACCCCGGTTCGTCGCAGCGCGGTTACCTCGTGTCATGGCAGGACGGGCGCGCCTTCGGCATCGTGCTGCGCGCCGCGGAGTCGAGCCTGCAGGCCGGCTCGGCGATCTGCTCGCTCTGCAACACCCCGCAGCCGGCACATCAGGTGACGATGTTCAGCGCGATGCGCGCGGGAGACGCCGGAAAGCGCGGCAACACCGTCGGCACCTACATCTGCGCCGACCTGGCGTGTTCGCTGCTGATCCGGATCGCGCCGCCGCAGTACGAGATGCAGCCGTCGCCCGCCGAGGTCGTCGCGATGCGGGCCGCCGGCCTGCAGGCGCGCGTCGACGCGTTCGTCGGGCGCGTGCTGCAGGATGCGGCCTAGCTCTTGCTCGCGACCTTCTCGACCTCGGCGATCATGCCGGGCAGCACCTTCTTCATGTAGCGCGCCCAGAACAACTGCACGATGAGGCGCACCACCCAGCCGCGCTTGGGCTGGGCGTGGAAGGCGTAGGTCCACCGGATGCGAGTCCCCTCGACCGAAGCGTGGAAGTCCCACTCGGCCTCGGCGAAGGCGACCAGGGTGCCGAACATCCCGGTGAAATCGGACAGCCGGTACGCGAAGCGTCGCGGAGCATCGACCTCCGTGAGATGCTCGACGACCGTGCCTCCGTCGGAGAGCTCGAGGGTGCGGCTCTGGCCGACGGCATCCCACGCCCCGGTCTGGTTGCTCACCGCGACGACCGCGGGTAGCGGACCGTACTTCGGGTAGAAGCGCACCGGATCGCCGGGAGTCAGGATCGCGAAGGTCTTGTCGGGCCTCGCGGCTGCGAATCCTTGTGCGCGTGCGGTGCTGGCCATGTCGGGGGTTCGGAGCGGAGCCGCGGGCGGGCGGCTAGTCGAACTTCTCGAGGAGGTGGAAGGGGATGCCGAGCGACAGCGCGACGGCGAGGAGGCCGCCGAAGAAGAGGATGAATTGCAAATACGTCTCGGTCATCGCGAAGGCGTAACCGAACAGAGCGAACGACCCGACGAACAACCCGAGGCAGACCAGGAAGGCGAAGATCTTCATGGGTTCACCTTAGCGGCGGGCCGGGGGCGCGTGACGGCGCCGGGAAGCCGTTCGTATTCGCGCTTGACATCCACCGTCGGCGCGCTATTATCTAACCAATTGGTTATCTAACCGAAAGGTTATGGAATGAGCGCATCGCTCGCAGGCATCGCCGAGGTGGACGAACTCACCGCTGTGTTCTCGGCGCTCGCCGACCCCACGCGGCGCAGCATCCTGATGCGGCTCATGGCCGGCGACGCGAGCGTCGCCGAGCTCGCAGAACCGTTCGCGATGAGCCAGCCGGCCGTCAGCAAGCACCTCAAGGTGCTCGAGGGCGCCGGTCTCATCTCACGCAGTCGCGTCGCGACCTCCCGCTACAGCCACCTCGAGGCGCAGCCCCTGAAGGAGGCGAACGAGTGGATGCAGAAGTACAAGGCGTTCTGGAACGAGAGCTTCGACCGCCTGGACGCGGCCCTCGCCGAATACATGAAACAGGAAGAAGAGAGCAATGACTGACGGAAGTTTCACCATCCCCGAGATCCCCGAGGTTCTCGACACCGACGTGTTCATCACGCGCGCGTTCAACGCGCCCCGTGAGGTCGTGTGGAAGTTCTTCACCGAGCCCGAGCTGATCGCCCGGTGGTTCGGTCCCCAGACGGTGCACATCGATCCGGCCTCCGTGCAGGTCCAGCTTCACCCCGGGGGCAGCTGGAACATGGACATGGTCGACAACGAGTCCGGCGAGCGCTACCCGCTGCGTTCGCGTCTCACCGTGGTCATCCCGCCCGAGTACCTGGAGGGCGGCGAGGTCAACGCGAACACCGAGATGGGACCGATCGACAGCATCACGCTGCGGATCTGGTTCCACGACCACGGGCCCAAGACCCGCATGACCCTGCACCAGGGTCCGTTCACGCCGGAGTTCCGCGACATGACGCGGGTCGGCTGGGAGTCGTCGTTCGTCAAGATCGACGCGATCCTCGAGGAGACGAAATGACCACCGAGTCCCCCGCAACGGAGTATGCCAAGTCGAGCGACGGCACGCGCATCGCGTTCGAGAGCGCGGGCACCGGCCCGGTTCTCGTGCTCGTCGACGGCGCCATGTGCCATCGCAGATTCGGCCCGGCCGAGCCGTTCACGAAGAACCTCAGCGACTCCTACACGGTCGTGACCTACGACCGCCGCGGACGCGGTGAGAGCGGCGATTCGTCCACCTACCGGCCCGAGCTGGAGATCGACGATCTTCGCGCGGTCGTCGGCGCGGTGGGCGGCACGCCCTACGTTCTGGGCTTCTCATCCGGGGCGGGACTCGCCTACCGCGCGGCGGCGGCCGGCGTGCCGATGAAGAAGCTGATCGGCTACGAGGCGCCCTATGTGGGGCGCCGGGGCGGACGCGACTACGTCGCCGACCTGGATCGCCTCATCTCCGAGGGGAAGAATGGCAAGGCGATCGACTACTTCATGGTGAAGATGGTCGGCGCACCCTTCTTCCTGCCGGTGATGTTCCGCCTGATGCGCAAGCTGTGGCCGCAGATGAAGCAGATCGCGCCCACACTCCGCTACGACGCTCGCGTGATGGGCGGCGATTTCGAGGTGCCCACGGCCGAGTTCGCGACGATCACGGTCCCGGTCCTGGCGGCATGGGGAAGCAAGGCCGCACCCGAGATGTCGAAGGCCAACGCGGCGATCGCGCAGGCGATCCCCGGTGCCGAGCACCGCATCCTGGATGGCCAGACCCACAACGTGACGCCCGAAGCGCTGCACCCCGAGATCGTCAGGTTCTTCGCATGAGCACCGTCACCGAGCTGCAGGCCGCGGCGAGCGACATCATCAGCAGCGAGCTGCCGGACGCGACCACGAAGCTGTACCACGGCATCCCGGTCTGGTGCGTCGGCGACCAGCCGACCGTCGGCATCAAGCCGGCGAAGGCGCACGTGAGCGTCCTGTTCTTCCGAGGTCAGAGGATCCCTGATGCGACGGGCACACTGGTCGGCTCGGGTTCGTTCGAACTCGCCGCGGTCAAGCTCGCGGCGCCGGACGACCTCGACCCCGAGGCGCTGCGCACCTGGCTGCGCGCAGCGAAAATGATCGACGACGAGGAGACGGCCTGATGCCCACCTTCACCACCGAGCTGCTGCTGAGCGGCAATATCGTCGGAATCGAGATCCCGGATGCGGTGGTCGCCGAGCTGGGCGGCAAGCGCGTCCCCGTCGTGATCACCCTCGACGGCGGCTACACCTACCGCAACACGACCGCCGTCATGAACGGGCGCAACCTGGTCGGCCTGAGCGCCGAGCACCGTGCCGCCTCGGGATACGTCGGCGGCGAGACCGTCGAGGTCACCATCGAGCGCGACGATGCTCCGCGCGAGGTCGAGGTGCCCGAGGCGCTGGCCGTCGCACTGGCCGCCGACCCGGTCGCCGCGGCGGCGTGGGAGAAGCTCGCCTACAGCCACCGAAAGGAGCATGCCCGCGCGATCACCGAGGCGAAGGCGGAGGACACCCGCGCCCGCCGCGTCGAGAAGGCCATCGCCATGCTGCGCGGAGACGGACGATGAGCACCGCCACGCCGGCACGCGCCGGCCGCCGCGAATGGCTCGGGCTCGCCGTGCTCGCGCTGCCCACCATCCTGATCTCGATCGACATCGGCGTGCTCTACCTCGCGCTTCCGTCGCTGAGCCGCGAGCTGCACGCCGACGGCACGCAGCAGCTCTGGATCCTCGACATCTACTCCTTCCTCCTCGCCGGGTTCCTCGTCACGATGGGCAACCTCGGCGACCGGATCGGACGCCGCCGCCTGCTGCTCATCGGTGCCGCACTGTTCGGGGCGGCATCCCTGCTCGCGGCTTTCTCGACCACCCCCGAGATGCTGATCGTCGCCCGCGCGCTGCTGGGCGTCGCAGGGGCGACGCTCTCGCCCTCGACCATGGCGTTGATCCGCAACATGTTCACCGACCCGAAGCAGATGGGCACGGCGTTCGGCGTCTGGTTCGCCTGCTTCATGGGCGGGATGCTGGTGGGCCCGCTCATCGGCGGCCTGCTGCTCGAGCACTTCTGGTGGGGTTCGGTGTTCCTGCTCGGGATCCCGGTCATGGTGCTGCTGCTCATCGTCGGGCCGTTCCTGCTGCCGGAGTACAAGGCGGCCGAGCCGGGCCGCATCGACCTGGCGAGCGTCGGGATGTCGCTGACCGCGATCCTGCCCGCGATCTGGGGCATCAAGGAGCTGGCCCGTGGTGGAGTCGCGGCGGTCGCCGTCATCGCGATCGTCGCCGGGCTCGCCATGGGCGTGCTCTTCGTGCGACGTCAGCTGCAACTCTCCGATCCGCTGCTCGACCTGCAGCTGTTCCGCAGCAGGGTGTTCAGCACGAGCCTCGTGATGATGATGCTCGGCGGGGTGATCATGGCGGCGATCTCCCTGGTGTCGGCCACCTTCCTCCAGCTCGTGATCGGACTCTCGCCGCTGCAAGCGGGGCTGTGGCTCATCCCGCAGAACGTGGTGATGATCATCGGATTCCAGGTGGCGCCACTGCTGGCCCGCCGCCTGCCGGTTCCGACGGTGATCGCGCTCGGGCTCGGCATCGGCGCGATCGGATTCGGACTCCAGGCCTTCGTCACCCCGCAGACCGCTGTCGGCATCGTGGCTCTCGGGCTTTCGCTCGCTTCGTTCGGGATGGCGTTCCCGATGGCCCTGCTCACCACGCTGCTGATGGCCGCGACGGCACCCGACAAGGCAGGAGCCGCGGCCGCGGTCAACGAGACGGCGGGAGAGTTCGGGATCGCCGTCGGCATCGCGACGCTCGGCACGCTGGCGACCCTGGTGTTCCGGCTGCAGCTGGGCGGCGCCTTCGACAGCCTCCCCTCAGCCCTGACAACGGCCGACGATCTCGGCGGCTCAGCCGGGGACGCCCTCGCCTCGGCGGCACGCGCCGCGTACAGCACGGGCTACAACGTGGTGGCCGCGCTCGGCGTCGTGATCTTCATCGGCATGGCGATCGTCGCCCTCACCGTGCTCCGCCGCCGGGAGGATGCACCCGAACTCATGACCTCGGTGGCGAGCGCCTCTCAAGGTGGAAGCTCAGCTTCGTGACAGCCGCCAGCGACAGAGCATGGCGCCCGACGCATCCTGGACGTCTGCCTCGTTCGTGAAGCCGAGGTGGGCCAGCACTCTCGTGGAGGGGCCGTCGACCGCGAGCGTGTGCGCGATCACCGAGTCGACCTCGCCGGTGTCGAACGCCTTCTCCACGAGCGCGGAGGCCGCACCGAGGCCGAGGCGCTGCCCACGGAATCCGGGCGCGATCTCGTAGCCGATCTCGACCACGCCCTTCTTCGGGCGGCCGACGTACCCGCCCGAGCCGACCACCAGCCCACCCCGCAGAAAGTAGTGCATCCACCAGGCGGCCTCATGCGGATGCATGGCGAGACGTTCGATGGTGAAGCCGATCGCCTCGGGGAATTCGGGCCAGCCTCCCGGAGCCGGGGACCCCATCCGCGCGGCGAAGGCCGCACGGTCGGTGGCGAGCAGGGTCAGGTCGGCGACGGTGGCCGCCTGCAGCTCCACCGCCGGGATGGGGCGAGGAGAAATAGGGTCGGTCATTCGGGTGCCTTCCATGAGGCCGGGCCACGGCTGCCGGCGGAGTAGGTGTCGAGCCGCACCTTGTTACTGCGCCACGCCGCGAGTACGGGCGACACGATGCGCCAGCATTCCTCGGCGATGTCGCCTCGTACGGACAGTGTGGGGTCCCCGTCGAGCAGTTCGGCGAGAACCTCGCCGTAGGCGCTCAGTTCGCTCGGCCCGAATTCGGCGTGCAAGACGTCGCTCTCCAGCTCGAAGGGATCGTCGCGCCCGTTGGTGACCAGGTCGATGTCGAGCACCGCGGGGTTCACGCCGATGCGCAGTTGCGCGCGCGACGCGGGACCGCTGAATCCGGTCGGCAGGTGCGGAACGTCACGGAAGGTGAACAGGATCTCCTGCCGCGGCTGCCCGATCGCCTTGCCCGACCGCAGCACGAACGGCACGCCCGCCCAGCGCCAGGTGTCGATCGCGACGGTCAGCTCGGCCAGCGTCTCGGTACGACGGGATGCCGTCACACCCTTCTCTGCGGTGTAGGCCGGCATCTTGCGGCGGCCGACGGTGCCCGCGGTGTAGCGAGCACGGCGGCTGGCGGTGCCGTCGCGCTTCAAGGGGCGGGTGGCGCGCAGCACCTGGGCCATCGCGCCGCGGAGGTCCTCCGCCCCGACGCTCGACGGCGCCTCCA
This sequence comes from Pseudolysinimonas sp., assembly GCA_039917005.1. Taxonomy (GTDB): domain Bacteria; phylum Actinomycetota; class Actinomycetes; order Actinomycetales; family Microbacteriaceae; genus JBDSKH01. The sequence goes on along the minus strand of JBDSKH010000248.1, from coordinate 7,098 downwards.
TGGTGGCGAGGGCGAGCACGAGCAGCAGATGGCTCTGGATCATGTCGACGAGCGCGCCCGCCTGGTCGTAGTAGCCGGCGCGACCCTCGAGGCCCAGCGACTCCTCGATGATGATCTCGACGTGTGCGACGTTCTCGGCGGAGAGCAGCGGCTCGAAGATGCGGTTCGCGAAGCGCAGCCCGATCAGGTTCAGGATGGTCGACTTGCCCAGGAAGTGATCGACGCGGAACACCTGCTCCTCGGGCACCATGAGCTGCAGCAGCCGGTTGAGCGAGCGTGCGCTGCGAGCGTCGGAGCCGAACGGCTTCTCCAGCGCGAGAACGATCCCCGGCGGCAGTTGCATCTTCGAGAGGGTCGTGCACGCCTTGAGCGCGATCGCCGGCGGGAGCGCGAAGTAGACCGCGACACGGCCGGTGGATGCGGCAAGCACGGCCGCGAGATCGTCGGCATCGGTGGCGTCGGCTTGCAGATAGAAGGAGTCGCGCGCGACGCGCTCCCCCAGGTCGGAGCGGAAGGCCGCGAATGCGGACCGCACCCGCGTGCGCCAGCTCGCATCCGTCATCGGGTCGCGGTCGACGCCGATCAGCTGCAGCTTCTCGCCGCGCGTCGATGCGAGCAGCGAGGCCAGCCCGGGAAGCAGCAGGCGAGAGGTCAAGTCGCCGCCGGCTCCCAGGATGACCAGGGTGTCGATGCGCGCATCCGCCATGGTGCGAGGCTATCGCGCAGACCGGATGGTTGATTGTCGGCAGCGGGCACGTGGGGCCGGCGACTCCCCGAGGTCGAAGCTGGACGTCACCTGGACAGGGGTAGACCGATCGTGGTTTCGGGCGTAACGTCCGAAGGACAAGGCTGATTGAACCGGGGGGTGTTCAGCCGTGGATCAGGGGATCGTTTCGACGACGACAAGCCGCTTCGTACGGCTCGCACTGATCTTCTTGGCGTCCGTTTTCGGGCTGCTCCTCCTCAGTTTCGCCTTCGGAAGCTCGTCCGCTTCGGCGGATGACGGCGGGCCGGATGACGGCGGGTTGGTCCCCGCTGTCGCCGATCTCGCCGGGGACGTCGTCGAACACGTCGCACCGGTCGCCTCCGCGGCGACCGAGGTGATCCCCCTCGCCGACGTCCCCCTCCCGGCGCTCGACTCACCCGCTGCCGGCGCCGTCGCGACCGTGACCGAGGTCCTTCCGACCGTCGGTACGGTGCTCGACACGACATCGATGGGACCGGTCGTGGGCGCCGTCGCCAAGACTCTCGACCGCACGCTCGACGCCACGGTCGGTGCGGTCCTCGAGTCGGTCGGGCCGGTGCTGAACGGGCTGACCGGCTGGGTGCCCGCGATCGCGCGCATCCCCGTCGAAGCCGCCGCAGCATCCATCGTCTCTGCATCTCTCGCTGCTGTGACGGCGGCGGGAACGCTGCCGCTTCGGCTGCCTGTCGACCCCGCTCCTTTCGGATCGGATGCGGTCGCCTCCGGTGCATCACTGAGCACATCCGCGCTTCCCGTTGCCGCTCTCGGCATCGGATTCTTCGTGCTGCTGTTTTCGCGACGCCTCTGGCTCGCGATCAGCGCGCCGCCCGTCTCACCGGTCTACGAGACCGACACCTCTCCTGACTGAGGCGTGATCTGCCGTCCCTTCGCGGACTGCCACGCATCGCTGCGCCCTCAACCGAGGCGCGGCACCTCAGATATCAAGGAGTTAGACAATGAACGGATTCATCAAGCGGGGGCTCTTGACCGTCCTCGTCACGGGGGGCTTCCTTGCCCTTGGCGCCGGCGTCGCGTACGCCGACGACACCACCGACGGTTCGAACGGAACCGCTTCGGGCTCCCAGGCGGTGCTCGGCATCAACCTGCCGATCACCATCGGGGGCAACGGGATCTCGGTACTCGGCGACTCGTCGAGCTCGGGTTCCTCCAATACCGGTAGCAGCGGCGGCTCGCCGCCCAGCGTCTGGACGGGCGGCACGAACTCGCTGCTCGGCGGGACGCAGGGCGTCGTCGACGCCAACGTGCCGGTGACGATCGGCGGCAACGCCGTCTCCGTGCTCGGCGACAGCTCCAGCGAGGGTGCGTCGTTCGAGGGTGAGAGCGGATCCGGCGACGCCGGTTACGCGAGCACCTCCGGCAAGGACGGCATCGCCGGAGGCACCCAGATCGTGGGCGATGTCAGCGCTCCGATCGCGGTCAGCGGCAACGCGATCAGCGTCGCCGGCGACTCGTTCTCGGGCCGGTCGGGCACCGCTTCGGGCAGCAGCTCGGACGGCACCGGCGGCAGCTCGGCGACGACATCCGGTGACGACAGCGTCGCGGGTGGTTCGCAGATGCTGGCAGACGCCGGAGTTCCGGTCGTCGTCGGCGGCAACGCGATCAGCGTGATCGGCGACTCCTCCAGCGAGGGGTCGACGGTCTCCGGCGGATCCGGTGGGTCGGACGAGGGTGACCTCGCCTTCACCGACGGCTCGGACGGAATCGTCGGCGGATCGCAGGTCGTCGCTGACGCGGCGGCCCCGGTCACCGCTAGCGGCAACGCCCTGTCGGTCGTCGGCGACGCGTCGACGAGCGACTCGGATGCCTCGTCGCCGATCACCGGGGGCAGCCCTGCTGCCTTCACCACCGGTGACGAGGGGGTCCTCAGTGGCACCCAGCTGGTGACCGGTGCCGACGCACCGGTCACGCTGGGCGGCAACGCGGTCTCCGTCATCGGAGACAGCACGGTCGATGACGGCACCGACGGTGACGACGGCGGAGACGTCGGGGGCGAGACCATCACGCCTCCCGACACCACGGCCGGCGACACCACGGCCGGCGTGACCACGGCCGCCCTCGGCGCCGTGTCGCTGCTCGCCGCAACCGGCTCGGATCTCCTGATCCCGGCCCTGGCGCTCGCGCTGCTGCTTCTGGCCGCGGGTGTCGTATTCCTGAGCCGGACGCGCACCGTGCGTCGCTGACTCACTGAGCGGAGTGGCGTCGCCTTCCCGGGGCGGCGCCGCTCCTCCGCGCCCGCACGCTCCTCCGCTACGCTCGCGGAATGACCGAGCCTGCTCCCGCGTCCGCTGTCGCCCCCGTCGCTCCGACACCCGCCCGCAACCGGCTCGGCGTCGCCGCGCTCGTGCTGGTGCTGGTCACCCTCGCCGTGCCGATCATTGTGTTCATCGTCTTCGTCGTCGGGTCGATCGTGGCGGGAGCTCAGGGGGACGCCATCGGGTATGCCGCCCTGGGAGCCTTCTTCGTCGCGGGCGGGGCGTCCGCGATCGTCGCGCCTGTCGCCATCCTGGGCGTCGTGCTCGGAATCGTCGCCGTCTTGCAGAAGGGCAAGCGCAAGCTGCAGGGCGTTCTCGCGATCGTGCTGGGCATCGCTCCGGCCCTCTTCGTGTTCGGTTTGCCCACGGCCATCGACTACTTGTTCTGACGCGGGTAGCGTCGGGATGGATGAAGCGGCAGCCTCTGCGATCGTCCGTCCTGAAGTCGGCGGGCTACGACTCGTCGACGGCCGTGCTCGAGGTCGAGTTCACGAGCGGTGACGTCTACCGCTACTTCGCGATCCCGCCGTCGCTGCATCGCGCGCTGATCGAGGCCGAGAGCCCGGGCGCGTTCTTCAACCAGAACATCAGCGAGAAGTACCCGACGCGGCAGCAGTACGACTGACCCGCGCACGATGTCGCCGGACGCGACGAAGGGGCCGCCTCACACCTCGAGGCGGCCCCTTCGTGTCACCGGGTCAGTCGTTCGACGCGGCCTTGAGGGCGGCGACGAGGATTCCGACCAGCCAGCCGACGGTCATCAGCGCGAACACCTGCATGAGCGGGGGCGCGATGTCCTGGTGCGTCAGCCACACGATCCCGACGAAGACGCCGACCACGAGGTAGACGACGACGCCGATCCAGACCGGACGACTCAGCGAGCTGACCGCCGTGCCGACCTTGTTGTTGTTCTGGGCGAGCCGGGTCTTGAGCTCGATCCCGAGTACCGCAGCGGTCGCCGTGGCGACACCGCCACCGAAGAGCGCAGCCAGGATGCCGGTCGCGATCGGAATCACGGGAGCCGGCTCGGTGGCCGACACCTCGAAATTCTGGATGTAGAAACCGATCCATCCCCACAGCACCACGAAGACAGCGAGTGCTAGGAAGGCGACGATCAGGAGGGGGTTTTTCAAGGGGACTCCTTATTCATTACGAAGCCGCCCACGATAGCGCACGAGCGTTCCACCCCGGGCGGGGTTAAGCCTGAGGTTGAAAGCGCAGTCCCCCTTATGCCCCACAACGGGGCCTACCCCGGCGGGCCGCCCCTCGACACACTGGATGGTGGAGTGCGCTCCCGTTACGGACGCATTGGGAGGGGAATCGTGGCAGCCGGAGACTCGGCCGCACGCGAAGCGGCTCGGCAGCGCGATCTGGCGGACGAGCTCGCTCGTCGTGCGGGCATCGCGACCGAGATGGCGCGCAAGTTCGACGCGGCCGCGCGCAGCGAGAACCGCCTCGCCGAGACACTCCTCGAACTCGAACCCCTCGGCTACACGTTGCTCTTCGACCGCCGCTGGCCGGGGTCGAAGTTCGCGAACGTCGACCTCATCCTGATCGGCCCCGGCGGTGTGATCATCGTCGATGCGAAGTCGTGGCGCGACGTCTCCATCACGGGGGGCCGGCTCTACCGCGGCACCGACGACGTGACCGACGAGGTCGCGCAGCTCGCGGATCTCGTCTACCGGACCCAGCGCTCGCTCGCCGAGATCGGGCTCGCCGCCGGCGAGGTGCGGGCATTCGCCGCCTTCACCAACAAGAGCGTCGCGCGCACCGACATCTACGGCGTGACCCTGCTCAGCGAGGCCGCGGCGGTGACCGAGATCGCGAAGCTCGGCACGCGCCTGACGCAGCAGCAGATCGCCCGAGTCCGCGGCGCGGTCGACTCCCTCTTCCCGCCGATGTCGAGCGACCCGACCGAGATCGACGCCAGCACCCGCCCGCCCGTGACGGCCCGCGAGATCGCGCGCGCCGGCATCCCGAACGCACTCGCGATCGATGGGGCCGAGCCCGAACGGCTCACGTCGGAGCAGATCCGCACCGCGCTCGCCGAAGGGCTGCGCCGCGCTCCGATCGAGGACTGGATGGCATTCCTCCACCCCGAGCAGGCGCGGATCGTGCGCCGCACGTTCACCGGCCCCGGACGCATCCGCGGCGCCGCCGGCACCGGCAAGACCGTCGTCGCGTTGCACCGTGCCGCGCACATCGCCCGCTCGACCGGCGGCCGCGTGCTCGTCACCACCTACGTGCGCACCCTGCCGAAGGTCATGGAGGCGCTCATGGAGCGCCTCGCCCCCGACGTCGCCGACCGCATCGACTTCCGCAGCGTGCACGGCTTCGCGTACGACGTGCTCACCAGCCGCCGTGGCCCGATCGCGATCGAGGCCGAGACCGCCGACCGGATCTTCAAGGACCTCTGGGATCGCGTCGGCAAGGACTCGCCGCTCGGCAGGATCGACCCCACGCCCGGCTACTGGCAGGACGAGATCCGCTACGTGCTCAAGGGCCGCGGGCTGACCGACTTCCACGACTACGCCGCGCTGCCGCGGCTCGGCCGCTTCCGCCCGCTGAACGCCGAGCAGCGCGCCATGGTCTGGAGCCTCTACCGCGACTACGAGATCGCTCTGCAGGAACGCGAGATCTTCGACTGGGAGGACGTGATCCTGGAGGCCGAGGCGTCGCTCGCCGAGCAGCCGCTCAAGGGCTACACCGCCGTCATCGTCGATGAGGCTCAGGACCTGTCGTGCGCCATGATCCGGATGCTGCACGGGCTCACCGGCGACCGTCCCGACGGACTGACCCTGATCAGCGATGGCCAGCAGACCATCTACCCGGGCGGATACACGCTCGCGGAGGCGGGCGTCGCCATCCAGGGTCGCGGTGTCGTACTGGACAGCAACTACCGCAACACCGCCGAGATCGTCGAGTTCGCCAAGTCCCTCGTGATCGGCGACCAGGCTCCGGATATCGAGGGGACTCCCGCGGCCGACGAGCCTCCCACGGTGCTTCGCCACGGCTCGCGTCCGGTGTACACCGTGTTCTCGTCTCGCTCAGTCCACGACAAGTCGCTCGTGGAGCGCATCCGGCGGGTCGTCGCCGAGGGCGATGGCACCAACTTCGGTGACATCGGCGTGCTCGCGCTCTACTCGTGGCACGCGCGCGAGGCGGCCGAAGCGCTGACCGAGGCGGGTATCCCGACCGTCGAGCTGGAGAAGTACGACGGCCACTCCGTCGATGCGGTCAAGGTCGGCACGATCAAGCGCTCGAAGGGCCTGGGGTTCAAGGAGGTGCTGGTGGTGCGCACTCCCCCGCATCTGGTTCAGGCCGACGTCGTCGACCCCGATGAGGCAGCGGCCGAGCGCCGCCTGCTGCAGCGCCGCGAGCTCTACGTCGCGATGACGAGAGCCCGCGACGGCCTCTGGGTGGGCGTGGCCTGAGTAGACATACCGTTCCGCCCTCTGACAACATCGGTTCCGCGGGGGCGACCCCCGCCCCTGCCCGCTGGGAAGGGAACCCAACACATGTCCACTCGTTTTCGCACTCGCGCGCTCGCGGCGATCTTCGCCGTCACCACCGGCGCGCTGGCACTGATCGCCACCCCGGCGCAGGCCGGCCCCCGCGATGATCCCGACCGATCCTGCTGGCTGAACGCCGACACCTCCGTCGTGCAGTGCTTCGCCGACGAAGAGGAACTCGTGGATGCGGTGACAGACACCGGCCGCGTCCTGATCGAAGGGGGCACGGCTGCGCGCCTCCCGGCCGGATTGCGCGCACTCTTCGTGCTCACGCGCTTCTACGACGGTGGCGGCTACACGTCCGGCACCTTCGTGGTCACGAGCGCAAGCTCGACGACCTGCGTGAGCGGGAGCGTCTCGGGCGACCTGACGGGCTTCAACGACAAGGTGTCGTCGTTCCACTCCTACTACGGGTGTCAGACGAAGATCTTCGCGAACACGGGCTCATCGGGCGCCTCGTTCGGGCTGATCGCCGACGCCGCGTCGGTCGGCGCCCTCGATAACCTGGCATCCTCGTTCCTCATCACCTGATGGATGCGAGGGGGCCGTCGCGCATCCGCGGCGGTCC